>JBKKCN010000226.1:0-7073 GCA_046712525.1 Candidatus Rokuibacteriota bacterium | reverse complement strand
GAACTGATCCACCATCGCGCGCGCGTCCTTGACCGTGCCGCGAAGATAGCCGGTGCGGTCCGCGCGATCGCCTCCACCGCCCCAGTGGCTCTTGAACACCTCGTCCGCGCGCGCCGCGCCCTTGGCGTCCGCGCCCAGGTAGAACCCGAGGTTCACCGTGCGCATGATCGTCTTCGGATCGCGGCCTTCCGTCTCGCACCACCGGTCGAGCACCTGGCTCTTGTGCTTCCAGTCCGCCGGCCCGATGTAGGCGCCATTCCAGCCGTCGGCGTACTTGGCCGCCGCCCGAAGCGTGCGCTTCTCGCCGCGCCCGCCGATCCAGATGGGAATGCGCGGCTGCAGCGGCTTGGGATTGTTGGGAGCGTTGGACACCTGGAAGTGCTTGCCCTGGAAATTCGCGCGCGGCTGCTCGGGGTCGAGAAGCAGCCGCATGATCTGCGCGTACTCCTCGAGCATGTCCTCGCGGGGGCCGATGGAAGGAAACGCGATGCCGAAGGCCCTGGCTTCGTCGTCGTGCCAGCCGGCGCCGAGCCCGCACTCGACGCGTCCGTTCGAGAGATGGTCGATCGTGGTGAGCGACTTGGCGAGCAGCCCCGGGTTGCGGTACGCGACGCAGTACACGCCGCTGCCCAGCCGCACGCGCGTCGTGTCCATCGCGGCCGCGGTCAGCGTCGCGATCGCCTCGTAGCAGTCCATGTCCCCGCCGCGCGGCGGTGATTCCTGGAAGTGATCGGAGACGGAGAACCAGTCGAAGCCCTTCGCGTCGGCAAACTTCCACAGCTTGCGCATCTCCGCCAGCGGTCCGCCCATGTGGCCGATGTGGATCCCGAATTTCATGTCACGCTCCTGTGAGAGCCGAGAGTGCGCGATAGGCGCGCTTCGCGCGGTCGAGGGCGGGCAGATCGGCGGTCGCCCGGCACGGCGCCTCGATGGCGAGCGGCACGCCTGCGGGCAGCGCTTCGATCAGCTCCGCCAGCGGCAGCACGCCGTCGCCGGGGAGGAGCCGACCCGTACGAGCCTCGCGGACGAGCGCGGGTGTGTCGCCGGAGCCGGGCATGTCCGGGCCGGCATCGCAGATCTGCGCATACCGAAGGAGCGAGGGATCGACCTGCGCGACGTGCGCGGGGACGCCACCCGACCGGCTGAAGTGCAGCGCGTCGATCAGCACCGACGCGTTCGACCGCTTCGACCTCGCCACGATGTCCGCGGCATGGGCGAGTGTCCGCACCCCCGTGTAGATCGCGAACTCGAGGCCGACGGTGAGGTCGTACTGGGCGGCGCTGTCACACAGCTCGCCGAAACGCTCCAGGGTCCGTTCGTCCTCGGGCTCGGCGCTCATGACGAGCACGTGCTTGGCGCCGAGCCGCGCCGAGACTTCGAGGAAGCGCTCGGGGACGCCCACCGGGTGCTCGGGCTCGAAACGGAGGAACTCGGTATCGAGCACGGACACCCCGGTGTCGGCCAGGCGCAGCAACGTCTCGCGCAGCATCGGCCCCTCGTGAAGGATGTCGTACGGCGGGACGCCCACGCTCGGTGTGGCGGTGAGCCGGATACCGATGGTCCGGAAGCCGGCTGCCGCTGCCACGCTCACCAGCTCGGGCGGTGTCGTGTCCAGCACGGTCAGGTGCGCCAGGCAGATCCGCCGACCAGTCGTCGTGGACACCGGCAGATAGTACCCCTGTGGCAGAATCCACGCAGGAGGCCCAGCGATGGCTGAACAGTGGAATGCGGAGCGGTCGACCGTCGCACCAGAGACCCCGCCGGCGCTGACGCAGAGCGAGATCGACCGGCGCGTGTTCGATCTCTACGACGAGTACTGCCACGGGGGCATCGACCGGCGCGAGTTCCTGCAGCGGGCGGGCGCGCTCACGATCGGCGGCGTGTCGGCGCTGGCCATGGCGCAGGCGCTGTTGCCCCGCTATGCGCTGGCCCAGACGATCTCCTTCACCGACCAGCGGATCAAGGCGCGGTACGTGACCTACCCGTCGCCCGGCGGCAGCTCCGGCACCATGCGTGGGTACCTGGTGCAGCCGAATGCTCAGGGGCCGTTCGCTGCCGTCCTGGTGATCCACGAAAACCGCGGACTCAATCCGTATATCGAGGATGTGGCTCGCCGAGCCGCCACTGATGGGTTTCTCGCTCTCGCTCCCGACGGGTTGTGGCCTGTCGGCGGGTACCCGGGCAACGACGACGACGGCCGCACCCTGCAGGCCGGCCTCGACCAGGGCAAGCTGCGCACGGACATGGTCAACAGCGCGCGATTCTTAAAATCGCACGCGCTGTCCGCCGGCAAGCTGGGGGTGACGGGTTTCTGCTGGGGCGGCAGTACGACCAACTTCCTGGCGGTCACGCTCGGCGCAGATCTGAAAGCGGCCGTTCCCTTCTACGGCGCGGCGGCGGAGACGGCGCGAGTTCCGGATATCAAGGCGCCGCTGCTGATCCAGTACGCCGAGAACGACGAGCGCGTCAACGCACTGTGGCCCGCCTACGAGGCCGCCCTGAAGGCGAGCGGCGTCCAGTACGAGATGCACATGTACCCCGGGACCCAGCATGGCTTTCACAACAACTCGACGCCGCGTTACCAGGAGGCGTCGGCCAAGCTCGCCTGGGAGCGCACGATCGCCTTCTTCAAGAAGCACCTCGCCTGAGGGCGAGGAGCGGGGCTACGGGAGCAGGATCAGCTTCCCCGTCGACTGCCGCGATTCGAGATAGCGATGCGCGTCCGCCGCCTGCGCGAGCGGGAACGTCTTGCCGATGTGCAGCTTGAGCCGGCCCGTCCGCATGAGGGTGACGCAGCGCTCCGCGCTCTCCCGCGTCTTCTCGGGAAAGTTCCGCGTGACCGTCGGCACCATGAAGCCGCTGACTTTCTGGGACTTCGCGGACAGCGCGGCGACGTTGAGCGGGTCCGTGGGGCCACCGGCGCGCCCGAAGAGGATCAGGTGCCCGAACGGCGCCAGACAGCGGAGCCCTTCTTCGAACGTCGGCTTCCCGACCGCGTCGAGGATGAGATCCACCCCACGGCCGTCCGTCAGGCGGAGCACCTCGTCGGCAAACTTCTGCGTGTCGTAGTTGATGACGGCGTCCGCTCCGTGGTCTAGGACGAGCTGCACTTTCGCGTCGCTCCCCACCGTCCCCAGCACGCGCGCCCCCGCCGCCTTCGCGAGCTGCACCGCGACGATCCCCACGCCGCCCCCTGCTGCATGCACGAGGACGGTCTTGCCAGGGCCCGTCGAATCCGCCGTGTGCAGCATGTGATAGGCGGTCATCACCTGGATCGGGAAGCCGGCGCCGTGCTCGAAGCTCACCGCGTCGGGAAGCGGAATGACCATGGGCGCCGGCGCCTGGCAATATTCCGCATACGACTTCACGGTGAACGCCGCCACGCGCATGCCCGGCTTCAAATCCGTCACGCCATCGCCGACGGCCTCGATCACGCCCGCGGCCTCCATGCCCGGGGTGTCGGGCAGCTTCGGCTTCACGACGTACGTGCCCTGCCGAAAGCGCGTGTCCGCGAAGTTCACGCCGATCGCGTGCACCTTGATGAGCACCATGCCGGGGCGCACGTCGGGCTTCGGGACATCGGACAGCGTCAGCACTTCGGGACCGCCAGTCTGCGTGAAGATGATCGCGTTCATCCGTTCCTCCTTCGCCGCGCGCCAGCATACCTGATTTGCGGCATACTCCCGGCCATGGCGACGCAATTCGGAAGGATCACCCCGCCCAACGCGGCGTGGCTGGCGAAGCAGCCGGAGGAGCCGGTCCTCGAGGCCGAGCTGCCCATCATCGACACGCACCATCACCTGTGGGTCCGGCCCGATCACCGCTACCTGATCGACGATCTCGTCGCGGATCTCCGCACGGGCCACAACGTCGTCGCCACGGTGTTCGTCGAATGCCACGCGATGTACCGCGCGCACGGGCCCGCGGAGATGCGGCCGGTGGGCGAGACGGAGTTCGTGGCGGGCATCGCGGCCATGAGCGACAGCGGCCTCTACGGATCCACGCGCGTCGCGGCGGGGATCGTGGGCTTTGCGGATCTCACGCTCGGCGACCGCGTGCAGGCGGTGCTCGAGGCGCATGTACGCGCCGGCGGCGGGCGCTTTCGCGGCGTGCGTCACTCCGCCGCGTGGGACGCGGATCCCGTCATCGGCAACAGCCGCACGGCCACGGCGCCGCACCTGATGGCGCGCGCGGACTTCCGCGCGGGCCTCGCGCGTCTGACCGCGCTCGGCCTCTCCCTGGATGCCTGGCAGTTTCACCCGCAGCTTTCCGACACCATCGACCTCGCGCGCGCGTTCCCGCACGCGAACATCATCGTGGGGCACTGCGGCGGGCCGCTGGGCTATGGCGTGTACGCGGGCAAGAAGGACGAAGTGTTCAGAGAGTGGCAGGCGAAGGTCATCGAGCTGGCGAAGTGCGAGAACGTGATGATGAAGCTCGGCGGCATGATGATGCGGCTCGCCGCATACGATTACGGCGCGTTGCCCGCGCCGCCGTCGTCAGCCGGGCTCGCCGACTACTGGCGCCCATATCTCGAGACGTGCATCGAGCGCTTCGGCGCGAACCGCTGCATGGTCGAGAGCAACTTTCCGGTGGAAAAGATGGGCATCGGGTACGCCGCGCTCTGGAACGCGCTCAAGCGTGTCACGGCGAGCGCGTCCGCCGACGAGAAGCGCGCGATGTTCAGTGGGACGGCACGACGGGCCTACCGGCTCACGTAGCCTGGCGCGATCCTGGCGGCCAGATTGGCGAAGCGGCCCTGATACGATGACCTCAATGCCCACCTTCTCCGACCTCCGCCTTACTCCAAAACTCCTCGCCGCCGTCACCGCCGTCGGCTACGAAGCCCCCACGCCCATCCAGGCGCGCACCATCCCCGCCCTGCTCGCCGGCCGCGACGTCATCGGCCAGGCGCAGACCGGCACCGGCAAGACGGCCGCGTTTGCCCTTCCCATCTTGCAGACGATCGACCTGAAGCGCGCCGAGGTGCAGGCGCTCGTGCTCACGCCCACCCGCGAGCTCGCGATCCAGGTGGCCGAAGCCATCCACACTTACGGCAAGGGGCTCGGCCCGCTGCGCGTGCTGCCCGTCTACGGCGGCCAGGGCATGCAGCAGCAGATCAAGCGGCTGCACGCCGGCGTGCACGTCGTCGTCGGCACGCCCGGCCGCATCATGGATCATCTGCGCCGCGAGACGCTCAACCTCGAAGCGATTCGCATGGTCGTCCTCGACGAAGGGGACGAGATGCTGCGCATGGGCTTCATCGACGACGTCGAAACGATCCTGCGCGAGATGCCCGAGGAACGGCAGATGGCGCTCTTCTCCGCCACCATGCCGCCCGCCATTCGGAAGATCGCCGAGCGCCACCTGCGCGATCCCGAGACCATCGCCATCGAGACGCAGACGGTCACCGTGGCCGCCGTCGACCAGCGTTACCTCAACGTCACCGAGCGCCAGAAGCTGGACGCGCTCACCCGCGTGCTGGACGTCGAAGCGCCCGAAGCGGCGCTCGTCTTCGTCCGCACCAAGAATAGCGCCGCGCAGCTCACGGAACGCCTGCAGGCGCGCGGCTACGCCGCCGAAGGCATGCACGGCGACATGACCCAGCAGGCGCGCGAAGCCGTCATACGCCGTCTGCGCGATGGTCTGGTGGAGATCGTCATCGCAACGGACGTGGCGGCGCGCGGCCTCGACATCGAGCGCATCACGCACGTCATCAACCACGACGTCCCCTTCGACGCCGAGAGCTATGTCCACCGCATCGGGCGCACGGGGCGCGCCGGCCGGAGCGGCACCGCGATCCTCTTCATCACGCCGCGCGAGACACGGCTCCTGAAGGTGATCGAGCGCTTCACGGGCCACCGCATCGCGCCCATGCGTATGCCGTCCGCGGCGGATGTGGTCCAGCGTCGCGTGCAGTCATTCAAGCGGCGCCTGCTCGAGTCCTCGGCGGCGGAAGGCCTCGAGCCGTACCTGGCGCTCGTCGAAGAGCTCGCGGAAGAAGCCGGTGTCGACATGGCGGAGATCGCCGCCGCCGCCGCGCGTCTCGCCGCCGCCGGCAAACCGATCACCATCGAGGCGATGCCGGAGGCGCCCTCGACGCCGAGCGCCGATGGCCCGATGGTGCGGCTCTTCGTGGATGCGGGACGCGAGGCCGGCATTCGCCCGGGCGACATCGTCGGCGCCATCGCGGGCGAGTCGGACGTCCCCGGCCACGTCATCGGCGCTATCGACATCCACACGAAGTTCACGTTCGTCGACATCCCGGCGGAGTACGTGGACCGCGTGCTCGAGCGGATGAAGAACGTGCAGATCCGGCAGCGCCCGATCGTCGTGAAGCTCGCCGGCGGGCCGGCCGGGCCGACGAAGCGCGAGCCGCCGAAGGGTGGCAAAGGCGGCGCGCGCGAGCGGCGCGCGAAGCGCCGTCACGCGGCGTAGGCCAGCAACCCTCGGCTAGATCGCGCCTTCCTTCGCGAGGGCCGCGATGTCGGCGTCGCTGTAGCCGAGCTCGGTCAGGATCTCGTGGCGATGCTCGCCGAGCAGGGGTGAGGGCCCGATGGTGGTCGGCGACGCGGAGAGCTTGATCGGGTTGCCGACCGTGATGTACTTGCCGCGCACGGGATGCTCGATCTCCACGATCATGTCGCGGGCGCGGAGGTGGGGATCGTTGATCACCTCGCCGGTGTCGAGGACCGCGCCACAGGGGACGCCGGCCTCGCCCAGGATCTTCATCACCTCGTGCTTCGGGCGCTCGAAGGTCCACGCTTCCACGAGCGCGTCGACCTCGGCCTTGTGCGTCCAGCGCGCCTCCGCCGTGTCGTAGCGCGCGTCGCCGACGAGGTCCGCGCGCCCGATCGCGCGCACGAGCGGCAGCCACATCTGCTGCTGCACGAAGATGAAGACGTAGTCGTTGGGACCGCCGGGCGCGCAGCGGAACGTCGTGCCCGGCACGCCGGAGCCGAGCTGGTTGCCGGTGCGGGGCATCGGCTTTCCGAAGCGCTGGTGGTCCCGGAGGCTCACGCGCATGAGGTTCAGCACCGCGTCCTGCATCGACACTTCGATCTGCTGCCCTT
>JBKKCN010000225.1:0-3595 GCA_046712525.1 Candidatus Rokuibacteriota bacterium | reverse complement strand
GCGCGGCGCCAGCGCCATGATGCGCGTGAGCGCCTGCGCGAAGCCCTGCACGTCGAGCGCGAGGTGCGTGAGGGGATCGGTGCGGTGCGAGTCGATCCCGAGCTGGGCCACGATGACGTCGGGCTTGAAGGCGCGCACGAGGGGCGGCACCACGGAGTCGAAGGCGGCGAGGTACACGGGAGAGTCCGTGTACGCCTCCAGGGGCAGGTTCACCGAGAAGCCGACGCCCTCGCCCTCGCCGCGCTCGGCCACGAAGCCGGTGCCGGGAAAGAGCCGCTCTCCACGCTCGTGGGTGGAGACCGTCATCACGCCGGGATCGCGATAGAACGCCGCCTGCACGCCGTCGCCGTGATGGGCGTCGATGTCGATGTAGGCCACCCGAAGGCCACGCGCACGCAAGGTCAGGATGGCGAGCACGGCGTCGTTGACGTAGCAGAAGCCCGAGGCGCGCTCGCGCATGGCGTGGTGCAGGCCGCCCGCGAAGTGGAAGGCGCGCTGCACTTGCCCCGAGGCCACCATGTCGGCGGCGAGCATGGAGCCCGCCGCCACCAGGCGCGCGGCCTGCCACAGCCCGGGGAACACGGGGTTGTCGCCGGCGCCGAGGCCGAACGCGCAGCCGAGAGCAGGCTCCGCGCCGCTGTCGGGGTCCTTGCGCACGTCGAGGTACTCGCGCGCGGGGAAGCGCGCGATGTCCGCTTCCGCAGCCGGCGTGGGCGCGCGGACGATGGCGTTGGGCAGGTGGGTGAGGCCGTACGCCTCCATCAGACGCCACGTGAGGCCCAGTCGCTCCATGCGCAGCGGATGGTTCGGGCCGTAGTCGAAGCGGCGCCAGTCATCCGAATGGATGAGGGCGGTGGTTACGGGCGGCGTTGCCATAATCCGGACTTGCCGCCGCTCTTGCGCACGAGCTGGATCTTCTGGATGGTCACGCCCTTCTCCACCGCCTTGATCATGTCGTACACGGTGAGGGCGGCCACGCTCACCGCCGTGAGCGCCTCCATCTCGACGCCCGTCTTGTCCACCGTGCGCACGCGCGCTTCCACGACGAGCGCGCCCGGGCGCGCGCGGTCGTCAAAGGTGACGTCCACGCGCGTGATGCGCAGCGGGTGGCAGAGGGGGATCAGCTCGTGCGTGCGCTTGGCGGCGAGGATGCCCGCGGTGCGGGCGACGCCGAGCACGTCGCCCTTGGGCGCATTGCCGAGACGGATCGCGCGCAGCGTGGCCGGCCGCATGGTGAGGACGGCGCGCGCGATGGCTTCCCGGGCGCTTTCCGGCTTGTCGGAGACGTCGACCATGCGGGCGTCCCCGCGTGGCGAGAGGTGCGAGAGGCCGCGGAACCCGTTACCGCTGACGGCGTTCCGCGGCCGGACCTTGCTCCGTTTTCTGAGGGTCAGGCGACCACGCCCGGCCGCGTGTGCCGGATGATGTCTTCCATCCGATCCTTGGCCATGAGCTTCAGCTTCTTGAGCTCGCTGACACGCCACTGTTGGTCCGCCGAGAGCGGCGCCGTTTCCTTGAGCGTCTCCAGTTCCTCATCGTAGTGATGGTGTTCGGAGCGGAGACGCCGGAACTCGTCGTTCTCGGCCATGAGTCGCTCGATCAGGTTCTCCTGGGTCATAGGCCGACCTCCTTGCATGGCGGGCACATCACAAAACAAACAAAGCCAGGACCGTGCGGTCTCTGGCTCACGAACTACCTCCCCCCGATACGTCCCCCCCATCCATTGACTTCTCGCTGGCTGCGGGTGATTTCCTTATAGCGCCGGACCCCCAGGGGTGTCAACCACCGCCGCCGGGCCCGATGATGTGCGCGGCGCTCGCCTTGAAGACGGCGATCACGCGTGCACCCGGGAGCAGGCCGAGCTCGCTCACGGAGCGCGGGGTAACGCCGGCCACGAGTGGAAATCCACAGTCGACGACCACGTACGTGCCGTGGGCTGAGGGCGTGACGCTCACGACGAGACCGGGCAGCGCATTGCGGGCGCTGGAGGGGCGGGGCGGCTCCGCCGCCGGCGCCAGCGTGACCTCCTCGGGGCGGATGCCGATGCGCACGCACGCGCCCGGCGGCGCGGCGGCGGCGATCTCGAGCCGCCGTCCGCCCACGTCCACCACCGTGACGCCGCCGTCGCGTGCGAGCACGGTGCCGGTCACGATGGTCTCCACCCCCACGAAGCGCGCCACCTCCTCGGACGCCGGCGCGTAGAAGACGCGCGCCGTCTCGTCGATCTGGCACACCCGACCCGCCATGAGCACGGCCACGCGGTCGGCGAGCGCGAGCGCCTCGTTGCGGTCGTGGGTGACCAGCACCGCCGTCACGCGATCGGCGCGCAGGATGGCGCCCAGCTCCGGCACCAGCGCCGCCCGCGTGGGAGAGTCGAGACTGGAGAACGGCTCGTCGAGCAGCAGCACCTCGGGCTCCACCACGAGGGCGCGCGCGAGCGCCACCCGCTGCGCCTCGCCGCCGGAGAGCCACCGCGCCGAGCGCTCGCGCAGGGCCGTGATACCGAAGCGCTCGAGCCAGCGATCGACGCGCGCGGTGGCCGCTTCGCGCGGCACGCCGCGGAAGCCGAGACCGAGGGCGACGTTGTCGGCCACGGTCATGTCGGCCAGCCAGGGCTCCTGGAAGACGGCGGCCATGCGGCGCCGCTCGCTGACGGAATGCGCGGCGTCGACCGCGCGCCCGTGCACGCGCACCTCGCCTTCGAACGGCGCCTCCAGCAGACCGAGGATGCGCAGCAGCGACGACTTGCCGCTGCCGTTGGGACCGATCACCGCGAGCACCTCGCCCGCGTGGATGTCGAGGGCGGGAATGGTGAGCGACCAGTTGTGCGAGTACTGCTGGTGCAGCCCCGCCAGCGACAGCACGGGCGTCGCCATCAGGAAGGCAGGACGTGGATGGAGCCGCGGTGGATCGAGAACTCCCATTGACGATCGCGATCGATCTCGAGGATCTCGTACACGAGGTGCGGCACCTCCACCTCGATGTCGAAGTCGCCCTGCGCGGGCGGGCCCGGCGCGTCGAGGCGAAAACGCAGGCTCCACGTGGTGCCGAAATCCTCCTCCCCCACTACCACGCCCGACATGAGGTTCATGTGGTGCACGGGATCGGCGGGCCCGCGATCCTTGCGGATGAGGCGCACGTACTCCGGTCGGATGAAGAAGGCGATCGCACTGTCGGGCGGCGGCAGGTACGAGTGCGAGGGCGAGTTCACCGCTTCCAGCGTGTGGCCGCGCCACCGGAGCTGGATGCGGTCGGGGCTGGCCTTGAGCACGGTGCCGTGGAGCACGTTGCGAATACCCATGATGGTGGCGACCGTCTCTGAGGCCGGCCGCCACAGCAGCTCCGCGCGCGGGGCCGCTTGCACCACGCGCCCGCCGTCGTACACGACGATGCGGTCGGCGAGACGGTACGCCTCGGTGAAGTCGTGCGTGACCACCACGGCGGCGGTCCCCCAGTCCCGCAGCACGGCCGACAGGTCCTCGCGCAGCGCGCGGCGCAGCGGCGCATCGAGCGCGGAGAAGGGCTCGTCGAGCAGCAGCAGCGCGGGCTCGGGCGCCAGCGCGCGGCCGAGGGCGACGCGCTGGCGCTGGCCGCC
>JBKKCN010000224.1:0-2736 GCA_046712525.1 Candidatus Rokuibacteriota bacterium | reverse complement strand
GGACGATCTGGTACAGAAACGCGACCAGCGTCCCGGCGACGAGGACGACGGCGACACCCGCAAGACCATAGGCGGAGGCAGCCGGATACAGGAACAGCGCAAGGATCACGAGCTTCGGAAGCGACGCGCGGAAGTCGAGATCCGGCCGTCCGGTGGCGAGGAGGAAGGCACTGACCACGATGGTCAGGGCCTTCATGACGCCGACCCAGGCCTGGATCCTGATCAGCGGCCCGGCACCGACCCACGCGGGGCCGAGTACCAGCTTGACGACGAAGTCCCCGAACACCGTCAGGAAGAGGCCGACCGGCACCACGATGGAAGAAACGATCGACAGCGCGCGCAAGAACGCGAAGCGCCGGCCGCGGTCGTCCTCCATCGCGGCGAAGGCCGGGAACATCACGCCGTGCAGGTGGACGCCGAAGGTGGCGGTGGGAGCGACGGCGAGCTGGACCGCCATCTGGTAGATGCCGAGCGCCGGTGCCCCGAGCAGCTTGCCGACGAAGAGGCTGTCGAGGTGCCCGGTGAAGAAGCCCACTGCGCGAAAGGAGAAGATCCACCGACCGAAGCGGAATAGCTCACGGGCTTTCGCCCAGTCCACCTGCAGCGACGGCAGGTACGGTTTGACCCAGTAGGATGCCAGCGTATCGGCCGCCGACGCTGCGAGAAGCGACAGCACGAGGGCCCAGACGTTCCGGAGAGCGAACGCGGCCGGGATCCCGACCGCGAGCCCGGCCACGACGCCCGCGGCGCGCCACACGAACTCTCGCCGGGTATCGAGATCCTTGCGCAGGTAGACGACGGCAGGGTTCACCAGCCCCTGGAGAACGATCTGCAGCGCGAGGACCTGGAGCACGGCCACGGCAGAGGCCTCGTTGAAGGCCCAGCCCACGAGCGGGGACGCAACGACCACGAGGCCGGCGATGGCGGCGCTCCGGATCAGCTGGATCGTCCAGGCCGTGTTGAGGTAGGAGCGAATGTCGCCTCGCTTGTGGATGAGGGCGGCACTGAATCCGAGCTCGCTGAAGTATTGCACGCAGGTGGTGACCAGCAGCGCGACGCCCAGGATGCCGAAGTCGACGGGCGAAAGGAGTCGCGCGAGGACGATGACCTTCAGGATACCCGCGGCCCGCGCGCAGCCGTCCCCGATCGCGAGCCAGAGACCCGCGCGGGCAGTGCGGTGCGTCAACGAGCCGGTGGTCTCGAAGAGCCAACCAGCGGCACGACTGAGTTGCACGCCCCGATCCTCGCGCGCGATCATCGGGTAACGGCCACCGGTGAGCGCGACGACTTCGACGCGTAGTGACGCGCAAGCATCGCCCGCGCCGGCTGCAGTGCCGCATGGAGCGCAGGGAACGCCGTGAGCATCCGCCCCATCCGCATACGCATCCGTTCCGTGCGGACCACATGCGCGAGAGCCTGCGCAATGTGCCGGTCCGCCGGCCGATCTCGCAGCACGGACAACAGCTCGACCATGAAGGCGAGGCTCGACGCGCCCGTGAGGAGCCTGATGCTCCGGATATCCTTCGGGTCGAGGCGCTGTGGAAACGTCGCGCTCCGATCGAGGACACCGGCAAGATGCAGGCCGATCATCGTGCGGATGCATTTCTCGCAGCGCCCACAGTTGTAGTCCTGCGTCCAGTCGGGCCAGCACACGCGCAAGTGCTGCAGGACGAGCGGCCACTGGGCCAATCGCTTCACCTTGTCCGTTCTCCTCGCCTCGCATCCGTCGTGCACGATCTCCAGTGACTCCGTTGACCACAACGGATCGAGCATGGGATCCGATCCCCACGGAAGCAGCTCGGAGTACGCGTGAGTCGACGGGATCGTGCATCTGCGCAGAGAGCCGCCGAGGGCGAGCGCGGTGCTGGCGAGCACGGCGCCATGGTAAAAATCCCAGCCCACGACGGCGTCGAAGACCTGACGCGCGTTGGTCTCGACAGTCAACAGGCTTCGGCCGCTTTCAGCTGCCACCCGCCTCGCGCGGTCGGCAATCATGTCGAACAACGGCCGGTTTCCCATCCGGACGTCGAAGCCGTAAATCAGGATCAGATGCGTGATGGGCGCCGCCTGGGCCGGCGTCTCGATATCTTTCAGAAGCGAATAGAAGGAATCAACCCCGCAGGCGAAAAAGAGGCCCACTGACTCCGGCGGCGGCGGCGACGCGGGGGCGGCGGGGCACGTGATTCTGATGCGTCGGGTGCCGGCCACCCAGGCCGCGTAGATATCGCTGATGGTGCCGACGTTGGCCAGGAGCTGGTCGGAGACCGGCGCGTCGATCGTGAGATTCTCGCCCAGCCTCATCGCAGGCAGGAGCAAGGCAGCCAGGAAGGCGTCGCCGGTGACGCGAAACCAGGAGGCATCTCCGCCCGCCAGAGACCATTCGAGCCTGAAGGCCGGCCGGTCGAGTGTGTCGAAGCGAACGAGCCCCGACAGACACCAGCGTCCCTCGCGCTCGTCGACGCGAATATCGGTCGCTAGCATGACGGGCGCGCCCGCGGTGTTCGCATGCTGTGAAGGGTCTGGCGCACGCGGGGAAACGTCGCCCAGGGGCCGAGGTGCTCACGAAGGAAGGCGCCGGCGCGAGTACGGCGACGACCCGAGCGAATGACGCTCCGAATGGCGCCGGCGAGCGGCTTGTCCCGCTCGGAGGCATCCAGCGCCGCCAGCAGCTCGCGAAGAAAGATCGCGCTGTACTCGCTGCCGATGGTCGTGATCCGTCTCACGGCCTGCGGCGTG
>JBKKCN010000223.1:0-23701 GCA_046712525.1 Candidatus Rokuibacteriota bacterium | reverse complement strand
TCACCTTTCGATTGATCTGCTCGTCGGTCTCGCCCATCTCCTTGCGTCGCTCGGAGTGGCCGAGCAGCACAAGCCGGCATCCCAGCTCCACGAGCATCGGGGGCGCGATCTCACCCGTGTGCGCTCCCGATGGCTCCGCATGGCAGTTCTGCGCGCCGAGCCCGATGGGACTGCCGGCGACGATCTCGGAGACGGCGGAGAGCGCTGTGAAGGGCGGACACAGCACGACCTCGGTTGGCTTCGGCCGCTTGAGGCCGTCGCGCACCGCAGTGGCGAGCACGCGCGCTTCCGCCACCGTGCCGTTCATCTTCCAGTTGCCGATGACGAGTGGTGTGCGCATCAACCCGCCTCGGTGAGCGCGTCCACGCCGGGCAGCCGCCGCCCTTCGAGGAACTCGAGGAACGCGCCCCCCGCGGTCGAGATGTAGCCGATGCGGTCCGTCACCCCCGCGAGGCCCACGGCGGCGATGGTATCGCCGCCGCCGATGACGGTGAACGCGGGCGCCTCCGCCACCGCGCGCCCGATGGCGATGGTGCCGTTCGCGAACGCCGGCCGCTCGAACACGCCCATGGGCCCGTTCCAGACGATCGTGCGCGCCGTGCGCAGCACCTCCGTGAAGCGGACGACCGTCAGCGGTCCGATGTCCAGCCCCATGTGCGTGGGCGGAATGTCGCGGATGCTGACGGCGCGGCCGGAGGGGCTGTCGAGGCCCTCGGCCACCACGGCGTCCACCGGCAGCGTGATGGGCACGCCGCGGCGGTGCGCCGCCTCCATCGCCGCCCCTGCCGTCTCGATACGGTCGGGCTCCACGAGGGAGCGGCCCACCGCGTGACCGAGCGCGCTCAGGAACGTGAAGGCCATGCCGCCGCCGATCACGAGGGCATCCACGCGACCGAGCAGGCTCTCCACGAGCGCCACCTTGTCGGAGACCTTGGCGCCGCCGAGCACCGCCACGAGCGGCCGCGCCGGTGATTCGAGGATGCGGCCGAGCGCCTCCAGCTCCCGGCGCATGAGCAGGCCCGCCGCCGCCGGCTTGAGATGCCGGGTGATGGCCTCGATGGAGGCGTGCGCGCGGTGGGCGGCGGCAAACGCATCGTTCACGTAGCAGTCGGCGAGCGCCGCCAGCGCGCGCGCGAAGCTATCGTCGTTGGCCTCCTCTTCGGCGTGGAAGCGCAGGTTCTCGAGGAGGAGGATGTGGCCGGCGCCGAGCGCGCGCGCCATCCGCTCCGTCTCCTCCCCCACGCAGTCGGGCGCCAGCGGCACCGGCAGCTCGAGCAGCTCTGACAGGCGCACGGCTACGGGCTTGAGGGAGTACTTCGGGTCGGGGCCGCCCTTTGGGCGGCCGAGGTGAGAGGCGAGGACGACCGACGCTCCCGCGTCGAGCGCGAAGCGCAGCGTCGGCAGCACCGCGCGCAGGCGAGTGTCGTCGGACACCGCACCGGCTTTCAGAGGCGCGTTGAGGTCGGCGCGCACGAACACGCGCCGGCCCGCCAGCGGCAGCTGCTCGATCGAGAGCTTCAACTCACAGCGTCTTCGCGATGTACTTGATGAGGTCCCGCACGCGCGAGGAATAGCCCCACTCGTTGTCGTACCAGGCGAGCACCTTCAGCAGGTTGCCCTCGATGACGGCCGTGGAGGGCAGGTCGACGATCGACGAGTGCGGGTTGCCGTTGAAATCGGCGGACACCAGCTCCTCCTCGGTGGCGTCGAGGATCTTGTTCAGGCTCCCCGCCGCCGCCTCGCGGAAGGCATCGTTGACCGCCTGCACGGTGGCGGGTTTCTCCAGCTCCGCCACGAGGTCCACCACGGACACGTTGGCGGTGGGCACGCGGATCGAGATGCCGTCGAGCTTGCCCTTCAGCTTCGGCAGCACGAGGCCCACCGCGGTGGCCGCGCCCGTGGTGGTGGGAATCATGCTCAACGCGGCCGCGCGCGCGCGCCGCAGATCCTTGTGCGGGAAATCGTGGACGGGCTGGTCGTTGGTGTACGAGTGCACGGTGGTGGCGAAGCCGCGCTTGATCCCGAACTTGTCGTCGAGCACCTTGGCCGTCGTCGCCAGGCAGTTCGTCGTGCAGGAGGCGTTGGAGATGATCCGATGGCGGGCGGGGTCGTACGTCTTTTCGTTCACGCCGAGCACGAGAGTGACGTCGGGGTCCTTGGCGGGTGCGGTGATGATCACCTTCTTGGCGCCCGCGTTGATGTGCTTGGAGGCGGTGGCGGTGTCACGGAACAATCCGGTCGACTCCACGACGATGTCGACGCCCAGCTCCTTCCACGGCAGCGTGGCGGGATCTTTCAGCGCGCACACGCGGATCTCACGGCCGTTGACGAAGATCGCCTCTCCCTTGGAGGTGACTTCGGCGTTCAGGTTGCCGTGCACGGAGTCGTGCTTGAGCAGATGGGCGAGAGTCTTGGCGTCGGCGAGATCGTTGACGCCCACCACTTCGATATCGCCGGCTTCGAGCGCGGTCCGAAAGAAGACGCGCCCGATGCGGCCGAATCCATTGACGCCGACTCGAATACTCATGAAAGGGGCTCCTTGCGAGGACTTGCGATCACTCGAAAGTATACGGTTACTTACACGACGCGGGCAACTGTGAGCACGCCCACCGTCGCCGCCCCCGCCGCGCGCAGCACGCGCCAGCACTCCGCGGCAGTGGCGCCCGTGGTGAGCACGTCGTCGACGAGGACCACGTGCGCCCCGCGCACCGCCGGCGACGCGCCGAAGGCATGGCGTACGTTGGCGCGCCGCTCCGCCGCCGCGAGCGCACTCTGCGCCGGCGTGTCGCGCAGCCGCACCAGCCACCGCGCCCGCAACGGCACGCCCCAGCCATCGGCGATACGCTCGGCCAGCAGCGCCGCCTGATTGTACCCGCGCTCGCGCTCACGGGCGCGCGCGAGCGGCACCGGCACCACGGCCTTCACGCCGGCCGGCGGCCCACACCCGTCGAGCATCAGCGTTCCCAGCGGCCGCGCAAGCGGCGCCCTCCCGCCGAACGTGAACGCATGGATCGCCTCTCTCACCACCCCCGAATACACCGCCGCCGATCGCGCCCATTCGAACGGCGGCGGATCGGCGATGCACGCACCGCAAAGTCCAGATCGATCGGGCGCGTCGGCATCGAATGAATGCGGCCGCCGGGGGGCTTGGGGGCCCGTCCCGGGCCCCCATGTAAAATTAAGAAGGTCATCGCCACCGACCGAATCGATCGAATCGCGGTCTTCGTCGCCAAACCGTCCGAACGGCAAGCCACAGCGGTCGCACCACGGCGGCGTGATCTTCTCGATCGACTCCCAGCATGGACCGCAGAGGGGGTCGCGTCGCCCGGGACCCAGCGTGGCCTGGCATACGGGGCAGAGGGCCGGAAAGAGCAGATCGAGGGCGGCCACAGCCCACGTGCGCACAAAAGGCTCAGCGCGTCTGCGAGGGGCGCAGCGTGTTCCAGCGATGGCACTGCGGACAGCGGTCCTGCCACATCGCCGCGCGCGTGCCGCACACGCGGCAGTGGTGCGGCCAGTCGAACGCGTGTCCCAGTCGCAGCGCGCGCCGATACTCGTCGA
Source organism: Candidatus Rokuibacteriota bacterium (assembly GCA_046712525.1). Taxonomy (GTDB): domain Bacteria; phylum Methylomirabilota; class Methylomirabilia; order Rokubacteriales; family CSP1-6; genus JBBDXO01. Next base: position 20,140 of record JBKKCN010000223.1, on the reverse strand, counting down.
AGGCGTCACGCGCCTGTCCCCGCCGCTCGAAGACGGCGCCGAGAAAGGCGTGCACCACGGGCAGGTCGGGCGCGCGCACTTCGAGCTTCTCGAACTGGTCGGCGGCCTCGTCCAGCATCTCGAGCTCGAAATACACGCGGCCGAGGGCCGCCGCCAGCGCGAGGTCATCGGGGGCGCGCTCGGCGGCCGTGCGGTAGAGGCTGATCATCCGGCTCGGCCGACCCTCCAGCCGGTATGCGCGCTCGAGCCGCGCGAGCAACGGCAGCGCCGGCTCCGCCTCCACCGCGCGCTCCCACGTGCGCACGGCCTCCCGGTGATCGCCGGTGGCCTCGTAGGCATCGCCGAGGGCGACCACCGCGGGCGTGAAGTCGCGCTGTGCGCGCAACGCGGACTTGAAGTGGCCGATGGCGGCAGTGGCGCGGCCGCGGGCCAGCTCGAGACGGCCCAGCTCGTAATACCCGACCGCGAGCCACTCGTTCTCCGTCGCGCGGTCGCCGGGCGGCACCAGCGCCACCAGCTTTTGCTGAGTCGCCACCGCCTCGTCCCAGTCGCGGGTCTCGATGGCGATATCTCGCAGCGCGCGCAGGGCGGAGGTGTTCGCGGTCCACCGCTGCAGGACGTAGCGATAGAGCGTGCGCGCCTCGTCCACGTGGCCGTCCGCCTGGGCTTCACGCGCGCGACGAATGGACTCGGCCGCTTGCGGATCTCCCTCGCCCGTGAGCAGCGCCGGCTGTCCGCTCAGAACACGCAGGGCGGAGCGGGCGAGATCGAGAACCGAGTCAAGCATGGGGCTCGAGTGCGCGAGGAACGGCCGCGAGGGAGGAGAAAACAGACACGGCGCGGCCGGCGGCTATCCGGTGGCCAGGCGTTCCTCTTCCTCCACGATCCGCTGGCAGTCGATGCAGTGCTTGGCGAAGGGGAGCGCGTCGAGGCGCTTGTCCGCGATGGCCTCGCCACAGCGCTCGCAGGTGCCGAAGGAGCCGTCGTCGACTTTCTGTAGAGCGGCCACCACCTCGCGAAGCAGCTCGCGGTTGCCGTTGCCCAGCTCGAAAAAGAATTCCCGGGTGTAGGCGGTGTTCGCCTGGTCGCCCAGATCCTTGATGGAGTCGTCTTCCTGATCCTTGCCGTAGATCGCGGTCCGTCCCACCTCTTCCGCGAGCTGCCGGTGCTTCTCGAGCAGGCGCTTCTTGAACTGCGCCAGTCGATCCTTTCTCATTGCTACTCCTCGTCGCGGCGAATTGCCGTACGCTAGCACGCACCCCGCCCTCTCGCAAGGCGGAGTCACGCACCGTCCACCGGAAGTAACGGCGCGTCGCCCCACAGCCGCTCCAGCGCGTAATAGGCGCGCGTGTCCTCGAGAAATACGTGCATGAGGACGTCCCCGTAGTCGAGCAGCAGCCATCCGCTCTCCGCCTGCCCTTCCGCGTGCAGCGGGCGCGAGCCCTCCTCCTTCAGCTCGTCGCGGATGGCGTCCGAGATCGTTTTGACGTGCGGCGTGGAGCGGCCGCTGCACACGAGAAAATAATCGGCCACGGAGGAGAGTCCCTGCACGTCGAGCACGACGAGATCGATCGCCTTCTTGTCGATGGCGGCCCGCGCCGCCCGCTGCGCCTTGTGCTCCGCGGTGAGGCGCGCCATCAGGCTCCCTCGCGGTACAGCCCGCGGGTGGCGATGTGGTCGATGACGGCGGGGGGCAGGCGATACGCCAGCGAGCGCCCTTCACGCACCCGCCGTCGCAGGTCGGAGGCCGAGATGGGCAGCGAGGCCGCGTGCGCGACGAGCACGCCGCGCGGCGGAGGCGTGCCGCCGGTGGCGCTCACGAAGCCGCCCGTGATCCCGATCTCGCCCAGCACCTTCTGCGCCGCCGCGCTCTCGGTGTCGAAGGCGCTGCCCGCGCGCGGCACGATCACGAGCCGCGCGAGGCGCGCGATGCGCGCGGGCTCGCGCCACGTGAGAAGGTCGAGGAACGTCTCCGAGCCCACGACGAGGAACAGCTCGTCGCCCGCCCGCCGCAGCTCCTCCAGCGTGTCCACCGTGTACGAGGGGCCCGCGCGGCGCAGCTCGACGTCCGACACCGCGAGGTGCTCATGACCGACGATGGCCAGACGCACCATCGTGAAGCGGTCGGCGGCGGGCGCCAGGTGCGCGGCGGGCTTGTGGGGCGGCTGGGCGGCGGGCACGAAGAGCACGCGGTCGACGGCCACCAGCTCGACGATCTCGTCGGCCAGCAGCAGATGGCCGTAGTGGACGGGGTTGAACGATCCGCCGAAGACGGCGACCCGCGCCAACGGTTAGTCCCGCACCTGCCCGTCGCCCTGCACGACGAACTTCGTGGTCGTCAGCTCCCGCACCCCCACCGGCCCGCGCGCGTGGACGCGCGACGTGGAGATCCCCATTTCCGCGCCCATCCCGAACTGGTTGCCGTCGAGAAGCCGGGTGGAGGCGTTGACGAGCACGCCCGCCGCGTCCACCTCACGGGTGAAGCGCCGCGCGCGCGCGAGGTCGTTGGTGACGATCGCTTCTGCGAGGCCGGAGCCGTGCCGGCGGATGTGCGCGAGCGCCTCCTCGAGCCCGTCCACGACGCGAATGGCCAGGATGAGATCGAGGTACTCCTCGTCCCAGTCGGCGGCGAGGGCGGGCCGCGCGCGCGGCACGAGCGCCACCGTGCGCGGGCAGCCGCGCAGCTCCACGCCCGCTTCCGACAGGCGCGCGGCCACCGCGGGCAGGAAGCGCGCGGCGACGGCGGCGTCCACGAGGAGCGTCTCCAGCGCGTTGCACACGGAGGGGCGGTGCGTCTTGGCGTTCAGCACGATGGCGGTCGCCATGTCGAGGTCGGCGCCGTCGTCGACGTAGACGTGCACGACGCCTTTGTCGTGCTTGAGCACGGGCACGCGCGACCGCTCCGCGACGTAGCGCACGAACTCCTCCCCGCCCCGAGGAATGATGAGGTCGAGGGTGCGATCCTGCTCCAGCATCACGGCCACCGCCTCCCGGTCCGGCACGTCGATGAACTGGATGGCCTCCGGCGGCGCCCCCGTCTTCTCCATCGCCTTGGCGAGCACGGCCGCGATGAGAGCGTTGGACTCGATGGCCTCGCTGCCACCGCGCAGGAGCACGGCGTTGCCGGACTTCACGCAGAGGCCGGCGGCATCCGCGGTGACGTTGGGACGCGATTCGTAGATGAAGCCGATGACGCCGAGGGGCACGCGCACGCGCGAGATCTCGATGCCGTTGGGCCGCCGCCACGACTCCACCACGGCGCCCACGGGGTCGGGCAGCGCCGCGATCTGGCGCAGGCCGGCGGCCATCTCCTCGATGCGGCTTTCGGTGAGGGTGAGCCGATCGAGGAAGGCGCGCGTGAGGTTCTTGGCGCGCGCGCGCTCGAGGTCGGCACGGTTGGCCTCCAGCAGCGCCGCCGTCTTTTCCTCCACGCCGCGCGCCATCTGCGCGAGGGCGTCGTTCTTCACCTTCGTCGACGCGAGCGCGAGCACGTGCGCCGCCTCGCGCGCCGCGCGCGCCTTACCTTCCACGAGCGTCCTCACGTCCATGCCCGCTCCTCAGAGAATGACGAGATTGTCGCGGTGAATCACTTCGTCGAAGCTCTTGTACCCCAGCCGCTCCTCGATCTCACGCGTCTTGGCGCCGAGGATGGTGCGCAGCTCGTCGGCGTCGAAGTTCACGAGGCCCCGGGCGAACTCCCGCCCGTCGCCGTCGGCGACGAGATCGACCACCGCCCCCGACGCGAATTCGCCGTCGACCCGCACCACGCCGGAGGGCAGGAGGCTGCGCCCATCCCGAGTTAATGCCTGCCGCGCCCCGCCGTCAACCGCGAGACGCCCCTGCGGCGCCACCGCGAAGGCGATCCACCGCTTGCGCGCCCCGAGGCGGTCGGCCCTGGGCGCGAAGTACGTGCCCACGGGGTCGCCCTTCAGAATGCGCGCGAGCACCCCGCGCTCGTGGCCGCTCGCGATGACCATCGGCACCCCGGAGGCGGCCGCCTTCTGTGCCGCCTGCAGCTTGGTGGCCATGCCGCCCACGGAGCCCACGCCCGTCCGCCGCCACACGAGCCGCGCGATGTCGTCCGTGATGGCGTCCACCGTATCCAGCTTCCGCGCCCCGGGATCGGAGGCCGGATCAGCCGTGTAGAGGCCATCGACGTCGGTGAGGAGCACGAGGAGGTCGGCCTCGATGAGAGAGGCCACGAGCGCGCTCAGGTTGTCGTTGTCACCGACCTTGATCTCCTCCACCGCCACCGTGTCGTTCTCGTTGACGATGGGCAGCACGCCGAACTTCAGGAGGGCGAGCAGCGTGTTGCGCGCGTTCAGGTAGCGCGCGCGGTCGCCCACGTCCTGCGCGGTGAGCAGCACCTGGCCCACGGGCATGCCGTGACGCTTGAACGCCATCTCGTAGTGCCACATGAGCGCCGACTGTCCCACCGCCGCCGCCGCCTGCTTCTCCGGAATGGAGCGCGGGCGGTGCGGCAGCGCCAGGCGCGCCATGCCGGTGGCGATGGCGCCGGAGGTGACGAGCACGATCTCGCGGTGCTCCTGCACGGCGCCGATGTCGTCGGCGAGAGCGGCGATGCGGTCGGGGTCGGGCCCCACGTCGGGCGCGGTCACGAGGCCCGTGCCCACCTTCACCACCAATCTCCTGACGCGGCCTAGCTGGCGACGCGTAGCCATCCCGTCTCCTCGAGCCCCGCGGCGACGGCGCGCACGAGCTCCGGCAGACCCCGCCCGGTGACGGCGGAGATCTTGTGCAGCGGCACCTGCGCCTGGTCGCAATACCGTTCGATGCGCGCCACGGCGTCCCTCACGTCGTCGCCGGCGCCCGCCGACTCGAAGAGGTCGGCCTTGTTGAGCACGACGAGCTGCGGGCGCGCCGCCAGCTCGCTCGAATACGCGGCCAGCTCCGCGTTGATGACGTGCAGGTCGTCGAGCGGATCCCGGCCCGTGTTCGGGTCCGGATCCAGCACGTGCAGCAAGAGCCGCGTGCGCTCGGTGTGGCGAAGGAACTGGTGACCGAGGCCCTTGCCTTCCGACGCGCCGGGGATCAGCCCGGGCAGGTCGGCGATCACGAAGGAGCGCTCGACGTCCACGCGCACGATGCCGAGCGTGGGGACCAGGGTCGTGAAGGGATAATCCGCGATCTTCGGCTTCGCCGCCGACAGCCGCGAGACGAGCGTGGACTTGCCCGCGTTGGGAAACCCGATCACGCCCACGTCCGCGAGGAGCTTCAGCTCCAGGTGCAGCCATCGCTCCGGGCCGGGGCGGCCGAGATCCGCACGCCGCGGCGCCTGGTTCGTCGACGAGGAGAATCGCGCGTTGCCGCGGCCGCCGCGCGCGCCGCGCACGGCGAGGATGCGCTGGCCGGGCGTGGTGAGATCACCGAGGTGCTCGCCGCTGGTGCGGTCCTTCACGACGGTCCCGAGGGGCACCCGGAGCACGAGGTCGTCACCGCCCGCGCCCGCACAATTGGAGCCCTGCCCGTGCTGGCCGCGCTCGGCGTGGTAATGGCGCTTGTAGTGGAAATCCAGGAGCGTGGTGAGGGCGGGATCGGCCTCCAGGTACACGGAGCCGCCGCTGCCGCCGTCGCCGCCGTCGGGACCGCCGCGCGGAACGAACTTCTCACGGCGGAAGCTGACGCAGCCGGCGCCGCCATCGCCCCCCTTGACGAAGACATCGATCTCGTCGACGAACACGGCGGGCTAGCGGGGGCCCGGGACTCGCCCGCGGGCGATCAGGCCTGGGTGGTGTTGATGCTGATGTAGCGCTTGTCGCCCCTGCGCTCGAACTTCACGTAGCCGTCGATCTTCGCGAAGAGAGTGTCGTCGGAGCCGAGGCCGACGTTGAGGCCGGGGTTGAAGCGAGTGCCTCGCTGGCGAACGAGGATGCTACCGCCGGTGACGAACTGCCCGCCGAAGCGCTTGATGCCCAGCATCTGCGGATTCGAATCCCGGCCGTTACGCGAGCTGCCGACGCCTTTCTTGTGAGCCATCGCCTACACCTCGATCTTGGTGATGCGCACCGTGGTGGCCGCCTGCCGGTGACCCCGGTTACGCCGGTAGTTCTTGCGCCGCCTGAACTTGACGACGGACACCTTCTTGCCGCGTCCGTGTCCGACCACTTCTCCCGACACCGTGGCCGCCTTCAGCTTGTCCGGAGCGGAGATCACGTCACCGTCGCGGTTGACGAGGAGGACGGAGGTGAACTGGATCGCGGAGCCCTTGTCACCGGCCAGCTTCTCCACCGAGATGACCTGGCCCGTGGCCACGCGGTACTGCTTGCCTCCGGTTGCGATGACGGCTTCCATGGACGTCAGACCTTTCCTATCGACAATAGTGACGAGCGTTTATAAGACCACAGAGGGCCCGCTGCCGTCAACTTGGGGACTCCTCAGGCGGCTCCCAGATACTCCGACAGGCGCTTGCGCACGAAGAGGCGCGAGCGGTGGACCCGCGACTTCACGGCGGGCAGGCTGATGCCAAGCGTGTCCGCAATGTCGGGGTTCGACAACCCCTACACGTCGTGCAGGACGAGGGCGGTCCGGTAGTCGGCGGGAAGGGCATCGATGGCCTTCTCCAGCACGTCGCGCAGCTCGCCCTGCAGCGCGCGCTCGTCCACCCGATTGGACCAGTCGTCCATGGGCTCGAAATGGCGGCCGTCGGTATCGAGGGACGGCAGCACCTCGTCGATGGCGATCTCGCGCGACCGCTGCTTGCGCGTGCGCAGCTTCTGGTAGGCGGAATTCGCCGCGATCCGATAGAGCCAGCTGCCGAACGCCGACTCGCCCTTGAAGGAGTCGATCTTGCGGGCGACCGTCCACAGCGCATCCTGCGCCGCCTCCTCGGCATCCTCCTTGGAGCCGGTGATGCGCAGCGTCAGGCGATAGACGCGGTCGCCGAAGCGCTCCACGAGCCGCTCGGTAGCGTCGGCCTCCTGCCGCCGCAGCGCCTCCACCAGCTCGGCGTCCGCGTCCACCCGCGCTCCCTCCACCGCCATCACCGCGTGACCTCGTAGACGGCGAGATAGCCCTTCAGCTCGCTCACGCACTGCTCCATGACGCCGATGTCCTTCGTCACCTTGGACAGCAAGATGGCCCCTTCGAGGGAGGCGACGACGAAGGACGCGACCGACTCCGACCGGCATGCCTGCGTGACGTCGCCGCGGCGGCGCGCCTCCGTGAGCACCGCGCTCAGCCGCTGGCGCCACGACTCGAAGACCATCGCCAGCCGCGCGCGAAACCCTTCGTGCACGTCGGAGAGCTCGGAAGCGAGGTTGCCCATCACGCAGCCGCCCACGCAGTTGCGCTCGCGTTGCGCCTGCAGGGCCCGGTCGAGAAAGCAGCGGATCTGTGCCAGCGGCGGCGTGGCGGGATCGGAGAAGCAGGGCTCCAGCGCGCGCTCGAGAAAAGCGGTGACGATGCCGTCGAGCATCGCGTAGCCGAGTTCTTCCTTGCTCTTGAAGTGGTAATAGAAGTTGCCCTTGCCCACGCCGCTCTCGCGCAAAACATCGTCGAGCGACGTGGAGTTGTAGCCGTGCACGGAGATCAGCCGCGTGGCCGCGAGCAGGATGGCCTCCCGCGTGGCGCGGGCATCGCGGGGGCGGCTCGGAACGGGGATGGACGCTTTCGCTGTCGTCATGTACCAACCAGTCGGTACACACCGTACTCCCCCAGACGGCAGATGGTCAACCCGTCTCCAGGGAATATCGAGGCGCGGCCCGGGTGCCCCCGGGACGCGTCCGAGCGATGGGGGGTCTTAGGGGGCCCTTCGAGGCCCCCTGATCAACTAGAACAGGGGGGCAGCCACGCGCAGCGCCGCCATGACGACCGCCTTCGGGTACAGGCCGAGCGCCACCACTCCCACCGCGCAGATGAGGACGGCCCACGCCAGCGCGGGCGCGACGACGACGCGCTCGGGGCGGACGGGCGGCTCGATGTACATACGCTTGGCGATGACGAGGTAGTAGAAGAGCGCCACCACGGTGAGGATGGCGCCCACGAGCACGAGCCAGTAGAGGCCGCGCTCGGCCGCCGCCCAGAAGACGTAGAGCTTGGCCCAGAAGCCGGCGACGAACGGGATGCCGCCGAGCGAGAGCAGGAAAAGCAGCATCGCGAGCGCGAGCAGTGGCGAGCGCTGCGCGAGGCCTCGAAAAGCGGCCGTGCCCTCGGAGCCTTCCGAGCGCGCGACCGCTTCCACGACGAGGAAGGCGCCCATGTTGCCGAAGACGTAGGCGACGAGGAAGAAGAGGACCATGGCGGTGCCCGAGGCGGAGGCGGCCGCGAATCCGACGAGCATGTAGCCGATCTGCGCGATGCCGGAGTAGGCGAGCAGCCGCTTGGCGTTCTGCTGCGGCAGCGCCATGAGGTTGCCCGCGAGCATGGTGAGGACCGCAAAGCCGGCCGCGATGGGGATCCACGCGCCCGCGTGGCCCCCCGCGCCCTCGAAGTAGACGCGGAAGAGCGCCACGAAGCCCGCCGCCTTCGGGGCCACGCTCAGCCACGCCACGAACGGAGTGGAGGCCGCTTCGTACGTGTCGGGCACCCACATGTGGAACGGGAAGGCGGCGACCTTGAAGGCGAGGCCCGCAAAGACGCCCACCAGGCCCAGGCTCAGCAGCGGGTCACCGATCCCCGCATGCGCGATGGTGGTGAGGTCGGTGCTGCCGGTGGCGCCGTACATGAACGAGAGGCCGTACGCCATCACCGCCGAGGAGACGGATCCCACGAGGAAGAATTTCAGCGACGCCTCCACCGCTTTCGCCTGCCGCTTGAGGAAGCCCGTGAGCAGGTAGAGCGGGATCGACATCAGCTCGAAGGCGAGAAAGAGAAGGATGAGGTCCCGCGCGGACGCGAGCACGAGCATCCCGAGGAGGGAGGCGAGGATGAGCAGGTGGTACTCGGCGGCGCGGCGGGCGAAGGCGCGCTCGGGCAGCGACAGGCTCGCGAGCAGTCCGATGAAGGTGGCCACGAGGAAGAGCCGCTTGGCGAAGACGGCGAGGCCGTCCTGCACGAACATGCCCCCCATGGCGGGGGCGGCCGGAGGCAGCAAGAGCGCGACCCCGCTCAGCACGAGCACGCCGGCCGTCGACAGCCAGGCGAGGGCGCGGCGCTCGTCGCCGCGCATGACGAGATTGATGACGAAGACGAGCAGCATGAGGGTGCCGACGCCGATCTCCAATGTAAAAGGCACGAGCGCGATCACGGCGCGGGAAACCGCGCGAGCAGCGGCACGGTGGCGGTGTCGACGGGCACGAGCGCGAAGCCGGGCGCCATGCCGAAGGCGATGATCACCGCCACCAGGAGCACGATCGCGACCCACTCCGGGCCGCGCGCGTCTTCGAGGTGCGAAAAGTGCGGTGACGGCGGTCCCCAGAAAATCTGCTTGGTGATGCGCAGCACGTAGACGGCGGTGAGGAAGGTGCCGGCCACGGCGGGCACGAGCCACCAGGGATGATGGGAGCGCCACGCCCCCATGAAGGTGAGGATCTCGGCCACGAAGCCGGAGGTGGCGGGCAGGCCCAGCGACGACAGGCCGCCGATGGTGAAGGCGGTGGCGATCCCGGGCATCGCGCGGCCGAAGCCGCCCATCTTGAAGATCTCGCGCGAGTGCGTCTTCTCGTAGACGAGCCCCACGAGGGCGAAGAAGAGGCCCGTCATGACGCCGTGGGCGAACATCTGGAAGACGGAGCCGTTGAGGCCGGCCTCCGTGAGGGTGGCGGCGCCGAGCATGACGAGGCCCATGTGCGACACGGAGGAGTACGCGATCACGTACTTGAGGTCCACCTGCGCCATGGCCGACAGCGCGCCGTACACGACGTTGATGCAGGCGACGCCGCCCACCAGCCACGCGAGATCCGCGGCGCCCTCCGGCAGCAGCCCCATGCCCACCCGCACCACGCCGTAGGCGCCCAGCTTCATGAGCACGCCCGCGTGGAGCATGGAGACGGCGGTGGGCGCGGAAGCGTGACCGTCCGGCGACCACGTGTGCAGCGGCCAGATGCCGGCGAGGATGCCGAAGCCGATGTAGAAGGCGAGGAAGACCCAGCGCTGCAGCACGGGATCGAAGGTGACCGCTTCCATGTCGAGGAACGAAAAGGATGCGGTGCCGCCGTTGACGTAGAGCGCGAAGATGCCGACGAGGATGAAGGCGGACCCGAAGAGCAGGTAGAGGGTCAGCTTCATGGCGGCATATTCCTTGGTGCCCACGCCCGTCTCGCGGAACGACCACGCGAAGATGCCGCGCGGGCGCACCTCCCCGCTCGAGCCCCAGATCCCGATGAGCAGGTACATCGGCAGCACGGCCAGTTCGTAGAAGAGGAAGAACACGAAGAGGTCGAGCGACACGAAGACGCCGTACACGCCGGTGACGAGGGCGAGGAGCAGCGCGTAGAACTCCTGGCTGCGCGTGGCCACCGTCCACGAGGCGAACACGCCCGCGACGATGATGATGGACGTGAGCAGCACCATGAGCAGGCTGATGCCGTCCACTCCCACCTCGTACGCGATGCCGAGCGGCGGCACCAGCGGCACCTTCTCGTAGAACTGAAAGCCCGCCGCCTCCCGGTCGTACGCGACGAAGATGAACACCGACAGCACCGCCGACACCATCGTCGTCACGAGCGCGATCAGCCGCACCGCCAGCGGCCGACGCCGCGCCACGAACATGATCAACACCGCCCCCACAAACGGCATCCAAGTAATGATCGACAGAACAGGAAACGGAATCACGCCGCCCCCCCGAGCGCACGAGCGGCCAAGCGTCCCATCATCGACAACCGGCCCGCAGGGCGACGAGAACGGTGCAGATGCGAGGCGGCGAAGAAGAGAGGAGTGAGACGTAGCCCGGCTACGTCGCAGCGACGAACGAGGAGGCAACGACGACGCAGATGCGCCGTTTTCAGCGGCCTGCCTACCAGGCGCGGGTTTCGCCGTGCTTCAGGACCCACACGCGGTCTTCGGGGATGCCGCGCTCCTTGGCGACCTTCCGCAGCCGGCGGGGCGGCTCGTCGAGCGGCTCTTCGGCGAGGTCGAAGGTTCCCCAGTGCATGGCCACGAACGTGTGCGCGCGCACGTCGGCGAAGATGTCGAGCGACTCCTCGGGCGTCGTGTGCGTCATGCGCATCATCTCGGGCGGGTCGTAGGCGCCGATGGCGACGGCGGCGACGTCGAAGGGGCCCAGGCGCTCGCCGATGGCGCGGAAATCCGGCGCATAGTAGCCCGTGTCGCCCGCAAAGAAGGCGCGCCGCTGCCGCCCCGCCAGCGCCCACCCGCTCCACAGCCGCCGGTTCATGTCGAAGGGCGTGCGCGCCGACCAGTGCTGCACCGGGGCACACGTGAACGTCACCGCGCCCACCACGCGCTGCTGCCACCAGTCCAGCTCCTCGACCTTCGTCACGCCGATGTCCGCGAACCACGCCTTGAGGCCGACCGGCACCAGGAAGAGCGGGCGATGATCGGTAGTGAGCCGGCTCACGGTGGCACGGTCGAGGTGATCGTAGTGATCGTGGGAGATGAGCACCACGTCGATGCGCGGCAGGTCCTCGAAGCGCACGCCGGGCGCGGCCACACGGCGTGGGCCCGCGAACGAGAGCGGGCTCGCGCGCTCGGACCACTGCGGGTCTGTCAACACGTTGAGGCCGTCCACCTGGAACAGGAAGGTGGCGTGACCGATCCACGTCACCGCGGGCGTGGCCACGTTGTCTCGCAGCACCCGCCCGTCGTTGTCCACCCGCGGAAAGACCGGCACCGCCCGGCTCGGGACCAGCGTCTCGGCCAGCCGCGAGAAGCGGAAGCGCTGCACCGTCCAGAAGGACGGACGCTCGAAGCCGGGATTGGAGTTGACGAATCCGCGCGTGCGGTGGTGGGCGGGGGCGCCGGGTATCGGCTCGCCCACGCCCGCGCATCCCGTCGCGAGCAGCAGGGCGGCGCCGAGCCACGTGGCGCGGACGCTCACTTCCTCTCGCCGAGGGGCAGCTCGACGGTGAAGAGGGCGCCGCCGTCGGGCCGGTTCTCCACGCGCAACCGGCCCTGGTGCTCGGCGACGATCCCGTAGGAGACGGACAATCCGAGGCCGCTGCCCTCACCGGGCGGCTTGGTGGTGAAGAAGGGATGGAACAGGCGCGGCAGCACGTCCGGAGACAGCCCCGGGCCCGTGTCGAGCACCTCGATGACCGCGTGCGTGTCGGTGGTGTGGATGCGAACGGTGAGCACGCCTTCGCCCGCGTGCGACGCCATCGCCTGATGGGCGTTCTGCACCAGGTTCAGCAGCACCTGCTGGATCTGGTTCTCGTCCGCCCACACGGGCGGGCACTCGCCGAACTCGGTGACGACCCGGATCTTGTCCTGCTCGAGCTGGTACGTCTTCAGCTCCAGCACGCGCAGCGCCTGCTCCGAGAGGGTGCACGGGCGCCGCTCGGGCGGATAGTGGCGCGCGAAGAGCAGCAGGTTTTGCACGATGCGCGCGGCGCGCGAGGCCTCGTCGGCGACGATCTTGATCCGATCCCGCACGTGGGGCGTGATGTCTCTGCGGTCCATCAGCAGCTGCGCCTGGCCGAGGATCGTCGTGAGCGGGTTGTTGATCTCGTGCGCGACGCCCGAGGCAAGCTCGCCCACCGCCGACAGCTTCTCCGCATGCACCAGCTGCGCCTGCTTGAGGCGAAGCTCCTCGAGCTGGCGCACGGACTCCGAATACAGGCGCGCGTTGTCGAGGGCGATGCCGACCTGGTCCGCCGTCGCTTCCAGGAGCGCGATCTCCGCCTCCTCGAAGGGCACGTCGGTCTGGCGGCCGAGCGATAGCGTACCGAGGATGCGCCCCCGGCTGTGCACGGGCACGCACACGAAGCCGCGGATGCCGTCGTGCTGCACGACGGCCTGCGCGGGCGGGAACAGCGAGGGCGAGGAGGAGATGTCGGCGAACGTCATGGTGGTGCCGGTGGCCGCCACGCGCCCGATGACACCCTCACCGATGGGCAGCACGCGATTGATGGCGCGCAGGCGATCGGACAGGCCCCGGTCGCCACGCAGGTGCAGGTGCCCGCCGTCCTCGGAGAGCAGGTGCACGCTCGAGATCTCGTGGCCGGTGACGTGCGTGAGGGCGTCGAGCGCCGTACGCAGGACGCCTTCGACATCGAGGGTACGGCTCACCGCCTCCGCAACCGTATGGAGGATCCTGAGGTGGGGCTCCACGTTACGGCTGGCGGCCCACCCAGTCGTATGCGAGCGCGAGAGCGTCGTCGAGGCGCGCGGCGTCGGGGCCGCCGGCCTGCGCGAGGTCGGGACGGCCTCCTCCCCGGCCGCCGACGACCTTGGCCATCTCCTGGATGAGCTTGCCCGCCTGGAACCGCTTCGTGAGGTCCTTGGTGACGGCGGCGATCAGGTTCACCTTGCCGTCCACGACACTGCCCACGGAGACGATGCCGGAGCCGAGCCGGTCACGCAGAGTGTCGGCGACGGCGCGCAGAGCGTCGGAATCGAGCCCGTCGATGCGGCCGGCGATGACGGCCACTCCGTTCACCTCGCGCGCGGCGCTCACGAGGTCGTCCGCCTTGGAGCGCGCGAGCTTGCCCTCCATCTCCTGCAGCTGCTTTTCGAGCGCCTTCTGCTCCTCGAGCAGCTTGCGCAACCGCTGCGGCGCCTCCGCGGGGGCGACCTTTAATATGTCGCCGATCTCCTTGAGCACGCGCTCGCGCCGGGCCACCGCCTCCACCGCGGCCGTCCCCGCCACCGCCTCGATGCGGCGCACGCCGGAGGCGACGGCGCCTTCCTCGCTCACCTTGAAGAACCCGAGCTGGCCGGTGGCGTCGAGATGGGTGCCGCCGCAAAGCTCGGTGGAGAAGTCGCCGATCTTCACCACACACACGCGCGCGCCATATTTTTCGCCGAAGAGCGCCATGGCGCCCGCCGCCAGCGCCTCCTCGAGCGCCATGTCGGTGCGCGTGACCGCGACGTTCTTCTGCACCTGCTCGTTGACGAGCTCTTCCACCTGCTCCACCTCGCGCTCCTTGATGGACGCGCCGTGCGAGAAGTCGAAGCGCAGGTGGTCGTTCGCCACCAGCGAGCCCGCCTGGCTCACGTGGGTGCCGAGGACGGTGCGCAGCGCCGCGTGCAGCAGGTGCGTGCCCGTGTGGTGCTGGCGCAGCCCCATGCGGCGCGGCGATTCCACGGTGACCGCCACCTCCTCGTTCTCGTGCAGGCCGCCCGCGCGCACCTTCACGCGGTGCACGATGAGCTTGGAGCCGCGGTAGTACGTGTCGAGGATCTCCCCGCGCCCTCCGCGGCCGACGATGGTACCGGTGTCGCCCACTTGGCCGCCCGACTCCGCGTAGGCGGGCGTGCGATCGAGGATGACCTCCACCTCGTCGCCTTCGGCCGCCTCGCGCACGCGCCGCGTGCCCGCCACCATGGCCACGATCTTCGCGGGCGACGTGAGCGTGTCCTGACCGACGAACTGCACGGGCGGAATCTCGGCGGACAGGGTCTGGTACACGCCCAGGCTCTCGCTCGCCTCGTCGTCGCCGCCGAAGGTCGCCTTCGCGCGGGCGCGCTCGCGCTGGGCCTCCATCTCGCGCGTCCACGTGAGCTCCGTCTCCGCCGTGACGCGCCAGCCCTTGTCGACGAGGATCTCCTCGGCGAGATCGCGCGGGAAGCCATACGTGTCGTAGAGCGTGAACAGGAAGTTGCCGTCGACGGCGCGCCCGGCCCCCGCCCCCTGCGCCTCGGTGTATTCGTCGATGCGGCGCATGCCGTTGTCGAGCGTCTCCGCGAAGCGCTCCTCTTCCTGCCGCACGGCCTCCACGACGCGCGCGCGCTCCTTCACGATCTCCGGATACGCGCTGCCCATGATCTCGCCCACCCACTCCACCGTGCGCCAGAGAAAGGGCTCCTTGAGGCCGAGCTTGCGGCCGTGGCGCATGGCGCGCCGCATGATCCGCCGCAACACGTAGCCGCGCCACTCGTTGGAGGGCAGGACACCGTCGGCGATGAGGAACGTCGCCGTACGCGCGTGGTCGGCGATGACGCGCATGGACACGTCCTGCTCCTCGTCGGCCCCGTAGCGCTTGCCCGCCATCGTCGCGATGCGGTCGATCAGGGGCGCGAAGAGGTCGGTGTCGTAGCTCGATCGCTTGCCCTGCAAGACGGCCGCGATGCGCTCGAGGCCCATGCCGGTGTCGATGGACGGCCGCGGCAACGGCGTCATCGTGCCGCTCGCGTCGCGGTTGTACTGCATGAAGACCAGGTTCCAGATCTCCAGCCAGCGGTCGCACTCGCAGGCGGGGCCGAGGCACGGCCGTCCCGCCTCCACCTCGGCGCAGGGGATGTCGTCGCCCTGGTGGAAATGGACCTCCGAGCAGGGGCCGCACGGACCCGTGTCGCCCATCGCCCAGAAGTTGTCCTTCTCCCCCAGGCGCAGGATGCGCTCGTCGGGCAGGCCCGCGACGCTCTTCCAGAGATCGAAGGCGTCGTCGTCGTCGGTGAAGACGGTGGCGATGAGGCGCGCGGGGTCGATGCGGAGGTCCTTGGTGAGGAACTCCCACGCAAAGGTGATGGCCTCCCGCTTGAAATAATCGCCGAACGAGAAGTTGCCGAGCATCTCGAAGAACGTGTGATGGCGAGCGGTGCGCCCGACGTTCTCGAGGTCGTTGTGCTTGCCTCCCGCGCGCACGCACTTCTGGCACGTGGTCGCGCGCACGTAGTCGCGCTTGTCCTCGCCCAGGAAGACGCCCTTGAACTGCACCATGCCGGCGTTGGTGAAGAGCAGCGTCTGGTCGCCCACGGGCACCAGGGGCGAGGACGTGACCCGGGTGTGGCCGTGACGCTCGAAATATTTGAGGAATGCTTCGCGAATTTCGGCGCCCTTCATAGGGGCGCATTGTACCATCCGCCTCGTGGTGCCCCGGCCCGCCCTCCTGGCCTTTCTGCTGCGCGCCAAGCGCCGCACGTACCCCGTCCTCGGGGGCGCCACCACCTTCGCGCCCATGCTGCCGGGCTCACGCCAGCTCGAGTATTGTGAGGATCCGCTGCTGTACCGCGACGTCTACTTCGGCGTGCGGTCCTTCGTCGGACAGGAAACCGTGTACGAGGGGGTAACGCCCGTGTGGGCGATGGGATACGCGGGAGGCGTCCTCACGCCGGCCGAGGTCCGCGACGACGTGCTCACCATCTACGCCGTGCTGCGCGCGGCGCTCACGCGCCCGGCGGAGGACGCGCCGTATCGCGGCCCCAAGCGGTTCGTGGACGGCGACTATACCTACGTCAACCAGATGGAGAAGGACGCGGATGCATTCTCGGGGGTGGAGACCATCACGCGGCGCGCGGCGCCCGTCTTCCGACTGCGCTACGCCGGCCGCCCCCTCGCCTAGGAGATCGCAGAGGACACGGGAGAGCCGCCATGCCAGCGTGTTACTGGACCCTCTGTCATTGTCCCGATCAGCAGGCCTGCGTCGAACACACGGGGTTTCATTGCAGCCTCTGGAACGGCACGGTCGTGCAGAAGCCGCACGACGTCAACGACGCGCGCACCCGTGACGCCGAGCTGGCGCTCATCCGCCTCGACCGCGACAGCACACAGCTCGATGCCCTCGAGACACGGCTGGAGGCACGCCGAAGCGAGCTCGAGCGTGAGCAGCGCGAGATCGAGGACGCGGTCAATGCCGGCAGCAACCGGCGCGCGACGGTGGCTCGCGTCGAGGCCGCCTACAGCCGCCTGCCTGCCGTCGAGCAGGAATTGCGCGGCGTCCTCGCGGATCTGGACTCGATCAATGCCCGCATCAGCTCGGCGGGAGGCCTCGTCTCCACGTACCTGATCGTCCCGTACACGAGCCGCACCGGCTACTGCGCGTGTTACGACGAAAAGCGCCGGCGGCTCGATCCGCTCGTGGCCCAGCGTGCGGCCACAACTGCCCTGCTCGCGCCGCCCCTGGCCGAGCGTGCGGCGCTCACGGGCGAGGTGATGGCGTTGTTTACTCGGCTGCCAAGCCCGAGCAATGTCATCAGCGCGCTGGGTTCGGCGACCTTCTTCTTCGCCATCGTCATGTTCGTGCTCTTCGGCAAGGTCACGGCCTTCTTCGCCGTCATGATCGGCCTGCTGCTCATCGCCAACAGGCTCATGTACATCGTCGGCTCTTTGGTGAGGCTCAACCGGCAGATCATGACCATCCGCCGCCGAATCGTCAGGCTCGACCTCGTGTACTACCGCGTGCAGTCGATCTCGACCTGCCAGCCGCCCGCGCTGCCCGGCACCGGAACCGGTACCGGGACCAGCGTGACGCCGCCGCCGCCCATCGATGAGAATGCGTGGTGGGTGGATCTGAACGACAGCGCGAACAAGGCGCCGGGTACGGCGCCATCAGCGCCGCCCGAAGCTCCGTAACGCGCGCCGGTGCCTCAGTCGTCGGTCGCGCGGCCCAGCGACTCGCGAAGCACGCGGCTGACTACGGAACCGGAATAGCCGCGCCGCAGCAGGTGGTCGCGCAGCCGGGCGCCCGCCTTGTCTGGCGAGATGCGCTTGAGAGCGGGCATGCGGCGCCGCGCCACCGCTCGCGCCTCCTCCAGCGCCGCATCCCGATCGAGCGCCGCCAGCGCCGCGTCGATGAGATGCGACGCCACTCCGCGCTGGCGCAGCTCGGCACGCAGACGGGCGGCGCCGTAGCCGCGCGGCGAACGGGTCAGCACCCACTGGCGTGCGAACGAGGCGTCGTCGAGATACCCGCGCGCGGTGAGGTCGGCAACGACGGCGGTCGCCACGTCGGCGGGCGCGCCGCGACGGCGCAGGCGCGCCGACAGCTCCCGCTGCGTCCACGCGTGACGCGAAAGCAGGTCGCCCGCCGCGAGGCGGGCGGCCTTCTCGTCGAGCACGCGCCGGGGAGGCCGCGAGGTCAGATCAGGGCTTGATCGGCAGCGTGGCGCGCAAGCCGAGCGCCTCGCGGATCTTGGCCTCCAGCTCGGTGAGCGCGAGGGGATTCTCCTGCAGCCACTTCTTGGCGTTCTCGCGCCCTTGCCCGATGCGCTCGGTCTTGTATGTGTACCAGGTGCCCGACTTCTCGATGAGGCTCTGCTCGACCCCCGTGTCCAGCACCGTGCCGGCTTTCGAGATGCCCTCGCCGTAGATGACGTCGAACTCGGCTTCGCGGAAGGGCGGCGCCAGTTTGTTCTTCACGACCTTCACCTTCGTGCGCACGCCGACCGATTCCGTCCCGTTCTTGATGGCGTCCTGCCGCCGGATGTCGAGCCGAATGGACGCGTAGAACTTCAGCGCGCGCCCGCCCGTCGTCGTCTCCGGGCTCCCAAACATGACGCCGATTTTTTCGCGGATCTGGTTGATGAAGATGATGACGGAGCCGGAGCGCGAGATGGCGGCGGTGAGCTTGCGCAGGGCCTGGGACATGAGGCGTGCCTGCAGGCCGGGCAGCGAATCGCCCATGTCCCCGTCCAGCTCGGCGCGCGGCACGAGGGCGGCCACGGAGTCGATCACGATGACGTCGACGGCGTTGGAGCGCACGAGCGACTCCGCGATCTCCAGCGCCTGCTCCCCGGTGTCCGGCTGCGAGATGAGCAGCTCGTCGGTGATGACGCCGAGATTACGGGCATAGATGGGATCGAGCGCGTGCTCGGCGTCGATGAAGGCGGCGATGCCGCCCAGGCGCTGGGCTTCGGCCACGACGTGCAGCGCGAGCGTGGTCTTGCCGGAGGACTCCGGGCCGTAGATCTCGGTGACGCGGCCGCGGGGCAGGCCACCCACACCGAGGGCGACGTCGAGCGACAGCGCGCCCGTCGGAATCGTGGCGATCTCTTCCAGCGCGCCCTTGGCGCCCAGGCGCATGACCGAGCCCTTGCCGAACTGCCGCTCGATCTGCGAGATCGCGAGATCCAACGCCTGCCGCTTGTCGCTCTTCACTTCCGCCATGCGCGCGCTCCTTCTGCCTGCCCGTTCGGGGGACGACTCGATCCTGTCGATTGCGAGCATTCTAGGAGCGCGCCCCGGAGGCCGTCAATGTCCGAGAATGGCGACAGGCGCGACTGATCCCGTGGCAACGAGGAGCCGACACCATGAAGGCCTACGTGACAGTGTTCATCAGCATCTTCATCGCGGAACTCGGCGACAAGACTCAGCTCGCGACCCTGCTCTTCGCCAGCGATCCCACCGTCAATCGGGTGGGCGTCTTCCTCGCCGCGGCCGCCGCTCTCATCACCTCGAGCCTGCTCGCCGTCCTCGTCGGCGCGGGCCTTGGCAGCGCCATCGCGCCCGGGATCCTCAAGACGGTCGCCGGCGTGGCCTTCATCGCCATCGGCGCCTGGATACTGCTGTCTCGCTGAACGCGCTGCCTCCTCAACGCCCCCCGTCACGAAGCGCATAACCCTTGCGCGTCATGCAGCGGGTGAGGATGTCGCGGTCGTAGCGGTCGGCCTGCCGCCACGCGAAACCGTGGGGGTCGAACGCTTCCTTCTTACACTCGGCGAGGTCGTGGTTCTGGCGTGCGGGAGTGACGCCGCGGCGCTCGAAGACGAGGGCGGGACCCGCGCAGCCGGCAAGGACGACAACGAGTGCGAGAGCGAGCGGGGCGATCTCCTTCACGAAAATCGTCGGTGTCATTGCGATAGTGTACCCGCGCCGAGCGGATGGCCCGCCACCTCGGAATACCGCGCGCCTCGCGACGACAGATCGCTGCGCATCAGGCTCACGCGCGCCACGGGGACGGAGACGAGCTCGACGCTCGCCGACGCCGCCACCGCCTCCGCAAGCTTCGGGTTGCGGCGCGGCGTCCGCACGCGGCCGAGCGTGACGTGCGCGGAGAATGCTCGCTCTTCCGTGGGAAACCCGAGGGGGGACAGCGTGCGCTCCACGCGCGCGGCGAGGCCGGCGAGCTCGGCGGCGCCGTCGGCGGTGCCCGCCCAGATGACGCGCGGGCGCGCGGCGGACGGGAAAGCGCCGAGACCGCGCAACGTGAGATCGAAGGGCGGGACGCCGGCCACCGCGTCACCGAGCGCGCGCTCGACGTCCGGCAGGCGGTCGGTGTCGACGGCGCCGAGGAACTTCACCGTGAAATGGAAATTCGCCGGCGACACCCACACCACTTCCGGCAGCGTGCCGGAGGCGCGCTCGGTCGCGCGCAGGCGGTCGGCCTCCACCGCCAGGCGCGCG
>JBKKCN010000222.1:0-3861 GCA_046712525.1 Candidatus Rokuibacteriota bacterium | reverse complement strand
CCTGGCTCGGCACGCGGCGGCACGAGGTGGTCCTGGCCACGAAGTGCCATGGCGCCACGGGCCCCCGGCCGTGGGACCGCGGGCTCTCACGCAAGCACGTCCTCGACGCGATCGATGCCTCGTTGCGGCGCCTCCGCACGGACTACGTCGATCTCTACCAGGCGCATCACCCGGATGCCACCACGCCGATCGACGAGACGCTGCGCGCCTTCGACGACATCGTGCGGGCGGGCAAGGCACGCTACGTCGGCTGCTCGAACTATCCGGCATGGCAGACCGCAAAGGGACTCGGGCGCAGCGAGGTCCTCGGCCTCGCGCGATGGGACTGCGTGCAGCCTCGCTACAACCTGCTCTTCCGTCAGCCCGAGCGTGACCTCCTGCCGCTGTGCCAGGAGGAAGGGCTCGCCGTGATCCCGTACAACCCGCTCGCGGGCGGCTTCCTGTCCGGCAAGCATCGCCGGGAGAGCGGCCCCACGGAGGGCACGCGCTTCACGCTCGGCACCGCCGCCACGCGCTACCAGGAGCGCTACTGGCGAGAGCGCGAGTTCGCGACGGTGGAGGCGCTGCGTCCGCTCGCGCAGAAGGCGGGGATGTCGCTCGCGCGGCTGGCCGTCGCGTGGGTCCTCGCGCATCCCGCGATCACGTCGCCCATCATCGGCGCCAGCCGTCCGGAGCAGCTCGACGACGTGCTGCCGGCGGTCGACAAGGGCCTGGACCACGCGCTGAAAGCGCAGCTCGATGAGCTGACGTACGAGTACCGCCTCGGCGACGACGTGCGTTGAACCTGATCAGCACGCTCCGTTGAAGCGCGGCATCACTTCTTTGCCGAGCCAGGCGAGCTGCTCGAGCATGACGGCCTTGGGCGTGCCCATGCTGTTGCTCAGATGCACGTACTCGAGGCCGGGGAATCGCGCCTCGAGCGAATGCAGGTAGGCCACCAGCTCCTCGGGCGGCCCCGCGAACCACGCGCCGACCTTCATGTAGTCCTCGACGGTGGGCACGCCGACGGCCGCCCAGCCTCCGCGTCGCGTGGAGGCCGCGAGCTGCGCGGGCGTGATGCCGGGCACGAAACCGAGCGGCCCGAACATCTTCACGTGCTCCTCGTACCACGGGGTGATCTCGCGCACCGCGCGCTCGCGCGACTCCGCGAGGTGATAGAAGATGCCGAGGCTCAGGCCCTCGCCGAGCGTGTAGTTCAGCCCGGCGCGCTCCGACGCCTCCTTGAACGCGAAGATCGACTTCTCCGCCATGGTGGCGGCACCGCCGCCGATCAGCCCCTTGATGTGATGTTTCATCATGAAGTCGAGGCCGCGCGCGCCGGCGCTCACGACCGGCTGCCACGTCTCCACCGGCCGGTGCACGGGCCGTGGCACCAGCGTGAGCTCCTTCATCTCGTAGCCGCGGTAAGGGGTGGGCGGCGGGAGAGTGTAGTGCTTGCCGCGGTGGGAGAAGGACTCGGACTCGAACGCCTTCATGACGATGTCGACCTGCTCTTCGAAGAGATCGCGGTTGGCCTCTGCGTCGAGCATGGGGGCGCCGAACGTCTCCACCTCGCGCGTGTGGTACCCGCGGCCCACGCCGAACACCGTGCGCCCGCCCGTCAGGATGTCGGCGGTCGCGTAGTCCTCGGCGAGACGGAGCGGGTGCCACATGGGGGCGATGTTGAAGCCGCACCCGATGCGCAGCCGCGAGGTCAGGTGAGCCAGGTGCACGGCCATCATGAGGATGTTCGGCAGGCACTCGTAGCCCTCGTGCTGGAAGTGGTGCTCAGCCAGCCAGAGCGTGTGATAGCCGTGGTCGTCCATGCACCGTGCGACGGCCTCGGTCTTCTCGAACACGGAAGCCAGGTGCTCGTTACCATAGCGCCGCTCGTTGGCGGGCGTGGCGTCTTGACCCATGTCGGGCAGATCGACGTGGCCGGCGTAGACGGTGGAGAACTTGGTGATCATGGTGGGCCATAGCCTCCCTGTGGCGCGGGGCGCCCGGTGAAACTATACGATACGGAGAGCCAAGCACCCGGCCGATTGACACCGTGGCTGAGCGGTGCAGAATCCGCAATGGCGTCACTCAATCGTCGTCAACGGAGGAGACCACACATGAAGCGCTTGTCGGCAATCACCGCCTGGCTGTTCGTCATCGCGTTGACGGTGTTCGGGTGTGCACACCAGCGGGCCGGCTCCGACTCGGGATGGGTGACCCTGCTGGACGGTTCCGCTTCCAGCCTGAATAACTGGACCCCTGTCGGCGACGCCAACTGGAGGTCGGAGGACGGCGCCATCGTGGCGGACAAGGGCAAAGGCGGCTTTCTCCTCTCCAAGCAGTCGTACAAGGACTATCAGATCAAGGCGGACTTCTGGGCCGACCACACCACGAACAGCGGCATCTTCATGCGCATCTCCGATCCCCAGAAAATCGGCTCCGCCACCTCCTACGAGGTGAACATTTACGATCAGCGTCCCGAACCGAGCTATGGGACGGGAGGGATCGTCGACTTCGCCAAGGTCTCGCCGATGCCGAAGGCGGGCGGCAAATGGAACACGTTTCTCATCACGGCGAAAGGCACGAACTTGATCGTCGAGATGAACGGCGTGCAGACGGTCAACATCAACGACAGTAAGTTCGCGAGCGGGCCCTTCGCCCTCCAGTTCGGCAACGGCCCCAAGGACGCACCCGGCGGCGCCATCAAGTGGCGGACAGTGCAGATCAGGTCGCTATCGCCCGAGGCGAGCGCGCCGCGGTCCGGTTATTAGGGAAGGCGAGGCGTGGGACTAGAGTGGCGCGCGCAGCTCCGAGCGGGCGTGGTGATCGGCATCGGTCTGTTGCTCGTCCTGGCGGCCACCGCCGGTCCGCTACCGCCTGCTTCCGGCGCGCCGGGCGCAAGCGTGACGGTCCGACTGCCGGACGTCGTGCGGAGCGTCGTGCTCGCGCTGCTCGCGCTGTCTGCCATCCTGCTGCTCGCGCTGCAGCGCCCGCGACGCCCGACCGAGGACGAGCTGCTGGCCTCTCGCGCCTATCAGCCGCCTTCGGCGTGGCCGCTGGTGCTCTCGCTGCTGCCGTTTCTCGTGCTGCTGGCCGCGGTCTGTTACCTCGCCTGGAATGGCGCGGCCGGCGAAGACGCCAATCCTATCGAGAAGGCTTTCACCGCGCTCGCCGGCCTCCTGGACTTTCTCGCGCGCGCGCGCAAGGCTCCTACCTCCGTCCCCTTCTTCGACTTCACGATCGCGACCCTCGTCCTGCTGGGCGCAGTCGCGATCTTTGCGCTGATGGTGCTGGTCACGCTCGCGTCTCGCCTGGAGAAATGGTTGGGCAGGCACGCCGCCTCCGTGGCCGTGCCCGCGGGCGCTGACGACCTCGCCGATCTCGATGATCTCCGGGCCGAGCCCGATCCACGGGTGGCGATCATCCGCGCCTACGATCGCTTCGAACACGCGCTGGCCGATGTGCGGGCCCCGCGGGCGCCGTGGCAGACGCCGGCGGAGTTCATGCGTACGACGCTCGCTCGGCTCCCGATCCCGATCCCGCCCGTGGAGCGGCTGACCGCGCTTTTCGAGGTCGCGCGCTTCAGCGACCGACCGCTGGGCGCCGAGGCGCGCGCGGCCGCTTGCGACTGCCTCGACGAAATCACGACGGCGCTCGAAGGCGAGCGACTACGTGGTCGCTGACGGACGGCTCGCGCGGGCTGCCGCTCGCTGTACCGTGCTCGCCGCCGTCGTGCTCCTTGCCACGGTCCCCGCGTACGTCTGGGTGGAACCGTCGTGGCGCCCCCTGGTCGCGCGGTTGGCCTCCGCCTTCGTCCTCGGCGTTGCTCTCGTACAATTCCGGCGCGTCTTCGCCGACCGCCTCGCGGACAGTGGCCACTCG
>JBKKCN010000221.1:0-2526 GCA_046712525.1 Candidatus Rokuibacteriota bacterium | reverse complement strand
TCGCGATCGCGGGCCAGCTCGCGCTCTCGCTGGAGAACACCCGGCTCTACGCGGAGGCCCAGGAACGGCTGCGCGAGACGACGATCCTGCTCGGCGTGGGGCGCGTCCTCTCGCAGCCGGATGCGGGGGACGATCTCATGCGCCGGGTGGCGAAGGAGGTGGGGCGCGCGTTCGATTCGGACATGGCGGGCGCGTACGTGCTCGACGACCGCAAGGAGACGCTGCTGCCCATGGGCGGCTACCACGTGCCCAAGGGCCTGCTGCGGCCGTTCCTGAGGAAGCCCATCGTCCTCGCGCGCTTTCCCGCGCTGCTCGCGGCGTGGCGCAGTGGGCGGGCGCTCTGGAGCAGCGACGTGCTCAACGACGACCGCTTCGCCGAGGAGTGGAAGTCCGGCCTGCCCCCGTTGTCGGTCCTCTTCGTGCCCACGCTCGCCCGCGGCGAGCCCGTGGGCGGCCTCTTCCTCGTGTGGTGGCGGACGGGGCGCGTCTTCGACGCGGCGGAGGTGCGCGTGCTGGAGGGCGTGGCGGGACAGGTCGGCCTCGCCATGGAAAACGCCGAGCTCGCCCGCCAGACGCGGATCAAGCTCGCGGAGACGGAAACGCTGCTGTCCGCGAGCCGCGCCCTCACCAGCACGCTCGACTTCTCGGGCCTCGTGCGCCACTTCCTCAAGACGGTGGCGGCGACGGTCGAGGCCGATTGCGTGGGCTCGTGGCTGGTGACCGACGATGGCGAGTGGATGGAGCCGCTCGCGGGTTACCGCGTGCCGCCGGAGCATTTGGAAGCGCTGCGCACCTTTCGCGTGTCGACGCTCAAGCACGTCTTTTACGCGGAGGCGGCACGCCGCAAGAAGCCCGTCTTCACGAGCGATGCCATGAACGACGCGCGCATTCCGTCGCACATCCGCGACGGGGCACCGCACCGCAGCCAGCTCTTCGTGCCCGTCATCGTGAAGGACCGGATGATCGCCGGCTTCGCCGCCGTGTGGTGGCGTCGGCCGCGTGAGTTCAGCCACAGCGAGCTGGCGCTGATCGAGGCGATCGCCAACCAGGCGGGGGTCGCCCTCGAGAACGCGCGTCTCTTCGACGAGAACCGCCGCCGCGTGGAAGAGCTCTCGGTACTGCACGACATGTCGCGCGAGGTCACGGGCCAGCTCGATCGCGCCGCCCTGCTGCAGGCGATCCGCCGCCAGGTGGGGCGGGTGCTGGACGTCAGCAACCTCGTCATCACGCAGCGCGAGCCGGGCGACGAGGAGGTCGAGGTCGTCCTGCGCCTCGTGGACGGCGTGGAAGACACGAGCCCGCCCCTGCGCTATCCCACGGGCGCGAGCGGGCTCACCTCGGTGGTGCTCGACACCGGCCGCGCCGTGCGCACCGACGACTACGCCGCGGAATGCGCCCGCCGCGGGGTGGTGGCGCTCCCCGCCTCCGCGGATCTGCGCCACTGGCTGGGCGTGCCGCTCACCGTGGGCGACCACGTGTTCGGTGCCCTCGCCCTGCGGGGAGGCACGCGGGCCTTCACGGAAGGCGATGAGCGGCTGCTCACCAATATCGCGCATCTTGCCGCCCTTGCGCTCTCCAGCGCGCGCCTGTTCGAGGAGCGCACGCGCGCCTACGGCGAGCTGGCGGCCGCGCAGGACCAGCTCGTGCGCACCGAGAAGCTGCGCGCCCTCGGCGAGATGGCCTCCGGCGTCGCCCACGACTTCAACAACCTCCTCGCCTCCGTGCTCGGTCGCGCCCAGCTGCTGCTGCGGCGCGTGCAGGAGCCGCAGCTACGCCAGTGGCTACAGGTCATCGAGCGCTCCGCGCTCGACGGCGCGCAGACGGTCAAGCGATTGCAAGAATTCACCCGCATCCGCCGTGACCAGCCACTGGTGCCGCTGGACCTCAACCAGGTGGTGCGCGATGCCCTCGACATCACGCAGTCGCGCTGGCGCGAGGAGCCGCTCAGCCGCGGCATCGCCATCGAGGTGCGCACGACGCTGGGAGATCTGCCTCCGGTGGTGGGCGACGCCGCGGAGCTGCGGGAGGCGATGACCAACCTGATCCTCAACGCCGTCGACGCCATGCCGGAGGGCGGGACGTTGTCGCTCACGACGGCGGCGGTGGAGGACCGCATCGAGGTCACGGTGGCGGACAGCGGCGTCGGCATTCCCGCCGCCGTCCGCGACAAGATCTTCGACCCCTTCTTTACCACGAAGGGCCCGCAGGGCACGGGCCTGGGACTCTCGATGACGTATGGGATCATTTCGCGTCACGGCGCGTCCATCTCCGTCGAGAGCGAGGAAGGGCGGGGCTCCGCCTTCCGGATCGTCTTCCCGCCCGGCATGGAGGTGCCGCCGGAGGTGAAGCCAGCGCCCGTGGACGAGCGCCCCGTGCAACCGATCAAGGGTCTGGTGGTCGACGACGAGCCCGCCGTGCGCGTGGTGCTCGGCGACATCCTTGAATCGGCCGGCCACAGCGTGGTCGTGCTCGGCGACGGCGCGGAGGCGATCGCGCGCTTTCGCGACGAGCCGTTCGACCTCGTGC
>JBKKCN010000220.1:0-11622 GCA_046712525.1 Candidatus Rokuibacteriota bacterium | reverse complement strand
TTGGTGCACGATCCCACCAGCACCTGCTCGATGGCCGTGCCCGCCACCTGCTCCACGGGCACCACCTTGTCCGGCGAGCCCGGCAGCGCGACGAGGGGTGTGATGGCGCTCAGGTCCACCTCGATGTGCTCGTCGTACTCCGCGTCGGCGTCGGGCGCGTGCGCGCTCCAGTCGCTCTCGCGGCCGAGACGCCGGAAATATTCGCGCGTGATCTCGTCGGACGGAAACACGCTCGTGGTCAGCGTGAGCTCGGCGCCCATGTTGGCGATCGTCATCCGCTGGGGCAGCGACAGCGTGGCCACCCCCGGTCCGGCGTACTCGAAGATCTTGCCGCTGCCCCCGCGCACGCTGAGGCGGCGCAGGAGCTCGAGGATGACGTCCTTGGCGGTGACCCACGGCGCCAGGCGCCCGGTGAGCCACACCCGCGTCACGGTGGGCATGGTGAGGTGATAGGCGCCGCCGCCCATCGCCACCGCCACGTCGAGCCCGCCCGCGCCGATGGCGAGCATGCCGGCGGCGCCGCACAGCGGTGAGTGGCTGTCGGTGCCGAGCAGCACCTGTCCCGGCGCGGAGAACGATTCCAGGTGCACCTGGTGGCAGATACCGTTGCCGGGCTTCGAGAACACCGCGCCGTACTTGCGCGAGGCCGTCTGCAGATACCGGTGGTCGTCGGAGTTGCGCGAGTCCACCTGATAGACGTTGTGGTCGATGTACGTCACCGCGCGCGCGGGCACCACGCGCTGCAGGCCCATCGCCTCGAACTGGAGAAAGGCCATGGCGCCGTTGGTGTCCGTGAGGAGCACCTGATCGATGGTGAGCCCGATCTCGTCGCCGGCCACTGCCTTGCCGGAGGCCAGGTGGCCTTCGATCAGCTTGCGCGTGAGGCTGCGGCCGCTCACGTCTACCGCTTGCCGACGGGCGTGAAGGCGCGGCGCTTCGGTCCCACGTAGTCGGCGCGGGGGCGGATGAGACGGTTGTCGTCGTGCTGTTCGATGATGTTCGCGGTCCATCCCGCCACGCGGCCCGCCGCGATGACGGGCGTGAAGAGATCGACGGGAATCCCGAGCGAGTAGAAGAGCGGCGCCGAGTAGAAGTCGACGTTCGGGATGAGCTTCTTGGCGGCGTTGATGCGGCCGTGCAGCTTGACCGCCATCTCGTACCACTTGAACTGTCCCGACTGCCGGCACGCCTCTTCGGCCATCCCGCGCAGGATGGTGGCGCGCGGATCCCCCGCCGTGTACACGCGATGGCCGAAGCCCATGAGCCTCCGCTTCTCGGCGACCGCCTTGTCGGAGAAGGCGTCCACGCTGGCGACCTCGCCGATCTCCATGAGCGTGCGCATGACCGCTTCCCCGGCGCCGCCGTGCAGCGTGCCCTTGAGGGCGCCCACGCCGCCCGCCACCGCGGAGTGCATGTCGGACTGGGTCGACACGATCACGCGAGTGGTGAAGGTGGAGGCGTTGAGCTCGTGCTCGGCGTACAGCGTGAGGCTGGCGTCGAACGCCTTCACGGCGGCGGCGGCGGGGCGCTCGCCCGTGAGCATGTAGAGGAAGTTCGCCGCGTGAGAGAGCCCCATCACCGGCGCCACCGGATCCTTGCCGTTGCGCACCCGGTGATGCGCGCAGATCGCGGTCGCCACCTGGCTCGTGAGGCGGACGGCCTTCTTCAAGTTGGCCGCGTGCGAGTTGTCGGTGGTGTCGGCATCGAACATGCCCAGCATGGCCACGGAGGCCTGGAGCACTCGCATCGGATCCGTGTCCTTCGGCATGAGACGGAAGGCCTGCACCAGCTCCTTCGGGATCTCGCGCGCGGCGCTGAGGGCCACCGTGAGGGAGTCGAGCTGCGGCGCCTGCGGGAGGTCGCCGTGCCAGAGCAGGTAGGAGACTTCCTCGAAGCTCGCCAGCCGCGCCAGCTCGTCGATGTCATAGCCGCGGTACGCGAGCCGGCCGTTCTTGCCGTCCAGATCGCACAGCTGCGTCTCGGCAGCGACGACACCTTCCAGGCCCCGGATCAGTCCGCGCTCTTCGCTCATGAGCCCCGCCCTTTCGCTGCTGCGTCGTTGAGGTATGCCGTATCATCGCGCGCCGCTGGTATCATCGCAAATCGCGCCATGCTCCGACTGATTCTCCCCTGCCTGGTGACGCTCTTGGTGCTGGCCGGCGTGGCGACGGCCCAGGCCGACCGGGACCGCGCGCTCATCACGGCCGCCGGGGACGGTGATACCGCTTCGGTGCGGCGTCTGCTGCAGGAGGGCGCGAGCGTCCACGCCGCCGACGAGCGGGGCGTCACCGCCCTCATCGCCGCCGCCTACCGTAATCACGTCGAGGCGGCGCGACTGCTCGTGCGCGCGGGCGCCGACGTCGACCGCCAGGACCGCACGCAGCAGAGCGCCTTTCTGATCGCGACGTCCGACGGCTATGTGGATCTGCTGCGGCTCACGCTCGAGGCGGGCGCCGACGTGCACCGCACGGACAGTTACAACGGCACCGGTCTCATCCGCGCCGCCGACCGCGGCCACGTGGACGTGATCCGCGCGCTGCTGAAGACGCCCATCCGCGTCGACCACGTCAATCGTCTCGGCTGGACCGCGCTGCTGGAAGCCATTATCCTCGGCGACGGCGGTCCGCGCCACACGGAGGTCGTCCGGCTGCTCGTGGAGGCGGGGGCGGGTGTGAACATTGCGGACAACGGCGGCGTGACTCCGCTTGCTCACGCGCGGGCGCGCGGCTTCAGCGCGATCGTCAACATCCTCGAGGAGAAGGGCGCCCGGTAAAGCCGGGTTAGCGGCGGCGGCGGGGCTCCCGGGGTTCCTGGCAGTCGGACTGGATGTCGCCGCTGTAGCAGTTTCCGCTCGTCGGCATGCGGCGGCAGTCGTTGCGGGCCCGGTCCAGGGCATCACCCTTCAGCCGGCGCTCGATCTGCTTGAGGCATTCCTGCTGGGGGTTGCATTCCTTGGCCTTCTGGTCGCCGCACTCCCGTGACTTGGCGGAGCCCACGGCGGGCGCCGCCACGAGGGCAACGGCGAACAAGGTGAAGATGAGGCGCTTCATCGTTCCAATCTCCTTACGAGATTAGACGCGATCGGGGCCCGCCTATTCAAGGGTCATGCCGGGCGTTTGGCCCCAAAAGCGGGGAGCACCACCTCGGCATAGGCGTGCAGCGCCTCCCAGTCGTAGGGTCCCTGCCGCAGGCCGATGTTCAGCCGCTCCACCCCCGCCTCCCGATAGGCCCCCACCATCTCCAGGGCCTGCTTGGCGGTGCCCCGCAGGAAGCCCCCGCGGGGGTCCTTGCCGAAGTGAGACTGATAGAGCGCCTCGCCCCTGGCGGCACCGCGCTCGTCGGCGCCGATGTAGAAGCCGGCGTTCACGGTGCGGGCGATGGTCGTCGGGTCGCGCTTTTCCTTCGCGCACCACTCGTCGAGGATGAGGCTCTTGGCCTTGAACGCCGCGGGCGACTGGTACGGGATGTTCCAGCCGTCGGCATAGCGGGCCACCGCGCGCAGGGTGCGCTTCTCGCCGCCGCCACCGATCCAGAGGCGCACCTTCTTCTGAGCGGGCTTGGGGTTGTTGCGCGCGTTGACGAGGCGGTAGTGCTTGCCCTCGAAGCTGGAGACCTTGTCGGCGGGATCGAACAGCTTCTTCAGGCACTGGGCGTATTCCTCCAGCATGTCCTCGCGCACGCCGATCTTCTCGAAGGGGATCCCGAACGCCTCGTACTCGTGCGCATGCCAGCCCGCGCCGATCCCGCACTTCAGACGGCCATTGGACAGGTGATCCACCGTGGTGAGGGCGGCGGCGAGCACGCCCGGATTGCGGTAGTTGATGCAGTACACGAGGCTGCCGATGCGCACGCGCTTCGTCTCCAGCGCCGCCGCCGTCATGGTCGTGACCGCCTCGAAGCAGTCGAGATCGCCGCCCTGCGGTGGCGACTCCTGGAAGTGGTCGGAGACGGAGAACCAGTCAAAGCCCATGTCGTCGGCAAATTTCCAGAGCCGCCGCATCTCGGCGAGCGGCCCGCCCATGTGACCGATGTGGAGGCCGAAGGTCATCGCCATCGACGCTACTTGAACGACCGGTCGAGGTGGACGTCGATGAGGGCGGGGCCGCCGCTCGCGAGGGCACGCGCCATCGCCGGTCCCACGTCGGCCGTCTTGTCCACGCGCTCGCCGGCGACGCCCAGCGATCTCGCGAGGCCGACGTAATCGATGAACGGCTTGTCGAGGTCCATCGCCACGTACACGTCGTCCTCGGCGGAGAAGCCCTTCAACGCGTGCGTGCGCTGCTTGAGGATGCGGTAGGAGGCGTTGTTGAGGATGACGTACACGACCGCGAGCGACTCGCGCGCGGCCGTCCACAGCGCCTGGTTCGTGTACATCGCGCTGCCGTCGCCGACGAGCGCGACCACGGGACGGCCGGGCAGCGCCAGCTTGACGCCCAGCGCGGCGGGCAGGCCCCAGCCGATGCCGCCGCCACGCAGGCCGAAGAAGCTCTTGGCATCCGCGCAGGGAAAGAACGTGCGCACACCCGCCGACGACGAGATGGCCTCGTCCACGACGATCACGTCCTTCGGCACCGCCTGCGCCACCGCGTGCACGGCGGAGAGCGGCGAGATCGGCACCATGGAGGCCTCGCTCTGCGCGCGGGCGGCGAGGTCATTCCGCTCCCGCTCGTGTGAGGCTCTCAGCATGTCACGGCGGCGTGCCCCGTCCTTGTGACCGGTGGCACCGCAGTGGCGGCGGACGGCCTCGATGAGCTCGGGCAGCGTGGCCTTGGGATCACCCTGGATGGCCACCTTGGCCGCGTAGTTCTTGCCGAGCTCCCAGGGATCAACGTCGATGTGCACGACGTCGAGGCCGTCGGGCATGGGATCGACGTCGGAGGGCAGCGAGAGCGTGAAGAGATCCCCGCCCACGGAGAAGAGCAGATCGTGGTGCATGAGGGCCGCCTTGATCTGCGGGCCGAGGCGCGGCATGGGGCCGGCGTACAGCGGATGCATGAAGGGGAAATTGCAGGTGGACGGCACCGTCTCCGTCATCACGGGAGCGCCGATGAGCTCGGCGAGCTCCACCATCTCGCCGATGGCGCCGGAGTGGGCGACGGCGTCACCGGCGACGAGGAGCGGCCGCTCCGCGCGCGCGAGCATCCGCGCCGCCTCGTCGATGGCGTGACGGTCGCCGATCATCCGGGGCGCGACGCGCGTGGAAGCACCCAGCTCGAGATCGCGCTCGGCGTTCAGCACGTCCACCGGCAGCGAGAGAAACACGGGGCCCATCGGCTGCGACAGGGCGGTTTTCACCGCGCGCCTCACGATGCGGGGCAGGTCCTCGAGGCGGCGCGCCTCCGTGGTCCACTTCACGTACGGCTGCGCCACGGGCGGCAGCTCGGACCAGAGGATGGGCTCCGTCACCGTGAAGCTCTGATCGTGCTGGCCGGCGGTGAGGAGCAGCGGCGAGTGCGCCTTGTAGGCGTCGTAGAGCATGCCCATCGCGTTGCCGAGCCCGGGCGAGACGTGCACGTTCACGGCCGCCAGCCCGCCGCTCGCCTGCGCGTAGCCGTCGGCCATCGCGATCGCCACCGCCTCCTGCAGCGCGAGCACGTAGTGGATGCCGGGCTCGCGCGCGAGACCGTCCATGAGCGGCAGCTCCGTGGTACCGGGGTTGCCGAACATGACGGAGACGCCTTCCTGCTTGAGGATCTCCAGGAACGCTTGTTTGCCGGATATGTATGGCATGGGCTCCCCTGTCTTGTTTACTTCTGCCTTGGCGCGGACTTAGGTCCGCGAGAGTAGCACACGACGCACTTGCCGTGCGTCCCGCCGCCCACGCTTGATTCCCGCAGGGCCGGGTGAGAGTGTGGGTGGCGTGCCGTCCGAAGACGCAGCGTTTCTGCGCGCCGCGCGCCGCCAGCCTACGCTGTACACGCCTGTGTGGCTCATGCGTCAGGCGGGGCGCTACATGCCGTCGTACCGCGCGATTCGCGCGCGCTACGCGTTCCTCGAGCTGTGCAAGAACTCGCAGGCCTCAGCCGAGGTCACGCTGCAGCCGGTGGAGCAGCTCGGCGTGGACGCTGCCATCCTCTTCGCCGACATCCTGCTCATCGCCGAGCCCCTCGGCGTCGGCCTGGAGTTCGCCAAGGGCGAGGGCCCCGTCATCCATCGTCCCGTGCGCAGCGAGGACGACGTGGCGCGGCTGAAGCCGGTCGACGTCGAGAGTGCGCTCGGCTTCGTCTTCGACACCGTGCGCCTCGCGCGCCGCGCGCTCGCGGGCCGCGTGCCCCTCATCGGCTTCGCGGGCGCGCCCTTCACGGTGGCCTCCTACATCGTGGAAGGTGGGCCCTCGCGCGATTACGTGTACACCAAGCGCATGATGTACGAGGCGCCCGAGACGTGGCGCCGGCTCATGGACGTGCTCGTCGATGCCTCCGCCGCCTACCTCAACGGTCAGGTGGCGGCGGGCGCGCAGGCGCTGCAGCTGTTTGATTCGTGGATAGGCGTGCTGTCCCGCGACGACTATCGCGCCTTCGTGCTCCCGCACACGCGCCGGCTCATCGCGGCCCTCACGCCCGGCGTGCCCGTCATCCACTTCGGTACGGGCACGGCCGCGCTGCTGCCGCTCATGCGGGACGCCGGCGGCGACGTCATCGGGCTCGACTGGCGCGTGGATCTCGACGCGGGCTGGGCCGCCGTCGGCCACGACCGCGCCGTGCAGGGCAATCTCGATCCCGCCCTGCTCCTCGCATCGCCCGCGCGCTTTCGCGACCCCGTGAAGGCGATTCTCGCCCGCGCGGGCGGCCGCCCGGGGCACATCTTCAACCTCGGTCACGGCGTCCTCCAGCAGACGCCGGTCGAGCATGTGAAGGCGCTCGTGGAGATGGTGCACGAGCGGAGCGCGCGATAGGAAATGGCCGCCTTCGACGCGGTGATGCTGGTGGCTTTCGGCGGACCGACGGCCCCCGACGAGATCAGGCCCTTCCTGGACATCGTCACGCGGGGCCGGCCCATTCCGCCCGAGCGTGTCGACGCGGTCGCGCATCACTACGAGCTCATGCCCGGCGGCCGCTCACCGCTCAACGACCTCACCGCCGCCCAGGCGCGCGCGCTCACCGCCGCTCTGCAGCGTGACGGTGTGCCTCTACCCGTATTCGTCGGCATGCGGAACTGGCATCCGTTCCTGCACGAGACGCTCGCCGATATGGGCGCGCGCGGCGTGCGGCGCGTGCTCGGCATCATCCTGTCGCCGATGCGGACGGAGGCGTCGTGGGAGCGCTACATCCAGAACGTCGCCGACGCGCGCGCGCGCGTGACCGGTGCTCCCGAGGTTGAGTTCGCGCCGCCGTGGTCCGCGCACCCGCGCTTCATCGCGGCCGTCGCCGATCGCGCGCGCACCGCCCTCGGGAACATCGTTGCGGACCGCCGCGAATGGACGCCGCTCGTCTTCACCGCCCACAGCGTGCCGGTGGCGATGGCGGAAGCCTCTCCCTACGTCGAGGACCTCACCGGCGTTGCCCGCGCGGTCGCGGCCGCCCTCGAGCATCCACGCTGGTCGATCGCCTACCAGAGCCGAAGCGGCTCACCGCGCGAGCCCTGGCTCGAGCCCGACATCGTCGACGTGGTGAAGAGTCTCGCCGGCGACGGCGAGACGGACGCCGTCATCGTGCCCGTCGGTTTCGTGTGCGATCACGTCGAGGTGCTGTACGACCTCGACATCGAAGCGACCGGGATCGCCGCCGGTCTCGGCCTCCGGCTGCACCGCGCCGCCGGCGTCAACGACCACCCCGAGTTCATAGCCATGCTCGCGGATCTCGTGCGGGCCGCCACCCGGCTGTGAAGGTCGTCGTCATCGGCGCCGGGATCGCAGGGCTGGCGGCGGCCCATCGCCTGCAAGAAATCGCGCGTGAGCGGTCCACGGCGCTTTCGCTCACGCTCATCGACGGGCGCGACCGCCTCGGCGGCACCATCGCCACCGAGCGCGCCGAGGGCTTCGTCGTGGAGGCGGGGCCCGATTCCTTTCTCTCCGAGAAGCCGGAAGCGCTCGCGCTGTGCCGGCGGCTGGGCGTGGAGGATCGTCTCCTCCGCACGGACGACCGTTTCCGCAAGGTCTTCGTCTGGCACCGCGGGCGTCTGCATCCGTTGCCCGACGGCTTTCAGCTCCTGGCGCCCACCCGCGTGCTGCCCTTCGCGACGTCGTCGCTCTTCTCGTGGCCCGGCAAGCTCCGCATGGCCATGGACCTGATCACGCCGCGCGGCGGTGGCGGTGACGAAAGCCTCGGCGCTTTCGTGCGCCGGCGGCTGGGCGCCGAGGCGCTCGACCGTGTCGCGCAGCCGCTGGTGGCAGGCATCTACACCGCCGATCCCGACGACCTCAGCCTCGCCGCCACCATGCCGCGCTTTCTCGATCTCGAGCGCACGCAGCGCTCCATCATCCTCGGGCTGTGGCGCGCGGCACGGCGCACGCCCCAGCCGGGAACGAGCGGTGCCCGCTGGAGTCTCTTCGTGAGCTTCAAGGACGGCATGGAGGAGCTGGTGGCGGCCCTCGCCTCACGGCTGCCGCCGGCCGCCGTCGTGCTCAAGGACCGGGTGAGTGGGCTCGAGCGCGACGGCGGGCGCTGGCGCGTGACGACAGTGGAAGGCGGCCGCTTCGACGCCGACGCGGTCATCGTGGCCACGGAGTCGCACGCGGCGGCCCGGCTCATGCGCTACGTCGATCCCGCGCTGTCGACGCTGCTCGCCGAGATTCCGTACTCGTCTGCCGCCACCATCTCCATGGGATGGGCGCGCGCGGACGTGCCGCATCCGCTGGATGCCTTCGGCTTCGTGGTGCCGCGCACGGAAGGGCGCGCGCTGCTGGCGGCGACGTTCTCGAGCGTGAAATACCCGGGGCGCGCGCCCGAGGGTGCGGTGCTGCTGCGCTGTTTCGTGGGCGGCATGCTGAACGCAGGGGTGCTCGACGAGGACGACGCCTCGCTCGTGGCCAGGGCCCGCGAGGAGCTGAAGGCCGCGCTCGGCATCACGGCGCCGCCGCGCATGACGCGCGTGTGGCGCTGGCCCGCTTCCATGCCGCAGTACCGCGTCGGCCACCTCGCGCGCGTGGAAACCATCGAGCGCCGCCTCGCCACCGCTCCCGGCCTGCTGCTCGCGGGCGGAGCGTACCGCGGCGTCGGCATCGCGGATTGTGTCCGCTCCGGCGAAGCCGCCGCCGAGCGCGTGCTGACGCGCAATTAACCGGCTGCTCGAAGCACCCGCGCCATCGTCCGATAATCCTCGATGACCGCTCGCACCTGCGCCTTCCCCTCGCGCTCGAGGTCCTTCTCGACGGCGCCCGCGACATCCTGAAGGAAGCCCGCGCGCGGCGCGCGCACGGCGACGGCTTCCATGAGGAGGCGGCCATACTCCGCGAGGAGCCTGCGCGTGACGGTGCGGCGGGCGCCGGCGACGAGACGGGACAGGCTCGCCTCGTGCGAGGCGCTGTGCGCGCGAAGGATGAGCGTGTGCGCAGCGTGGAAAGCGGCGAGATCGGGCGGGCGCGGCGCGCGCGCCACGAGGCGGCGCCAGCGCGCGGCGGTGAAGAGGCGCTCGATAAAGTTTTCGCGAATGGCCTTATCCAGCAGCCGACCCTCTTCCTCCATCGGCAGGGTGGGCAGCCGTCGCGCGAGTAGAGCCGCGTACACGCCGCGTCCGAAATGTGGGGGCTCGCCGTCCTCGCCGTGGATGGGCACCTCGAACAGCCCGCACGAGGGAGACGCGCGCTTGAGCACATAGCCGTCGAGGCCGAGCGCGGCCAGCTCGCGCGCCTTCGTCTCCGCGAAGCGCTCCATGCGGCGCGTGAGGTCGGCTCCGCTCGTCTGCGCCACGAGCCGCGGCGCGCCGGCGCCGTGGCTGACCAGGCGTATGGGCTCGCGCGGCGTGCCGAGGCCGATCTCGACCTCGGGGCACACGGCCACCCACTCCACGAACGGTCCCAGGATGTCGGTGAGGAAGGGATCGTGTTTGTGGCCGCCGTCCCAGCGCACACGCTCGCCGAGCAGGCACGCGGAGACTCCGACACGGACGAAGCCGTGGCGCTCCTCGGTCACGTCGAGTAGTCTACCCGCGATGCCGATCCTCGCTGCCGGGACACTGGAGGACACGACCCGCGATATCTTCGCGGCGCTCGGGGTGCCGCGCGACGATGCGGTGTGGATCGCCACGTTGCTGGTGCGGGCGAACCTGCGCGGCCACGATTCGCACGGTGTCATCCGCGTGCCGCAGTACGTGGCATCCGTGAAAGCAGGCGACACCGTGGTGACGCCCACCATCACGGTGCCCATCGACGCGCCGACCCTCGCCGTCGTCGACGGCGGCCGCGGCTTCGGCCAGATCGTCGCGCGGCGCGGGATCACGCTCGCCATCGACAAGGCGCGCGCCCAGGGGCTGGCGGCGGTGGCCCTGCGCAACACGAACCACGTGGGCCGCCTCGCCGACTACGCGGAGTTGGCGGCCGCGCAGGGGCTCATCGGTCTCGTGTGGGTGAACGTGCCCATGGCCCTCAACGTGGCGCCGTGGGGCGGTGCCGCCCGCCGCCTGGGCACGAACCCGCACGCCATCGCCTTTCCCGGCCCCGGCGGCACGGTGGCGATGTCGCTCGACTTCGCTACCAGCGTCATTGCCGAGGGTAAGCTGCGGGTGAAGTTCAACCGCGGCGAGAATTGCGCGCCCGGCATCATGCTCAACGGCCGTGGCGAACCCTCCATCGACCCGCGAGAGTTCTACGCCCATCCAGTAGGGGCGCTGCTCACCGCTGGCGAGCACAAAGGTTTCGGCCTCTCTCTGGCCATCGAGATGCTGGCCGGCATCCTTTCCGGCACAGGGGCGGCGCGTGGGGCGCAGGGGCCGTCGACGAACGGCACGCTGATGATCTGCATCGACACGTCGCGCTTCCTGCCGCTGGAGGATTTTCACGCGGAGGTGTCCGAGCTGCTGCGCTTCGTGCGCTCGGCGCCCCTCGCGGCGGGGGCCAAGGAGATCCTGATTCCTGGCGAGCCCGAAGAGCGCATGGCGCGCGAGCGCCGGGCGAACGGCATTCCCGTCGACGACACCACGTGGGAGCAGATCCGCGCGTGCGCCACGGAGGCAGGCGTTCATGCTTGAGGTCGTCAGCATGAAAGAGATCGACGCCATCTTCGAGATCACGGATGCGCTCGGCGTGCACCGCGAGAGCCTCGTGATCCCTCTCGGGCCCGCCACGCCCGGCAAGGTGCGCAAGCTGCCGAGCGGCAAGCTCGAGATCACGGTGGACGCCGAGACGCCCATCGAGGAGTGGGTGAAGGGGCTCCCCGCGCTCATCGCCGTCGCCCAGGGGAAGTAAGGTCGCGCTCAAGCGCGAGCTGGGGGTCGTCCCGCTCGCCGCCATCGTCTTCTTCAACGTCAGCGGCGGCCCCTACGGCATCGAGGACATGGTGCCGGCCTTCGGACCCGGTCTCAGCCTCATCCTGCTCGTGCTTACGCCGATCTTCTGGAGTCTGCCCGTGTCGCTCGCGATGTCGGAGCTGGCCTCCGCCATGCCGGACGAGGGCGGCTACGTGACGTGGACGACGCGCGCGTTCGGGCCCTTCTGGGGATTCCAGGTGGGCTGGTGGAGCTGGATCG
>JBKKCN010000219.1:0-2746 GCA_046712525.1 Candidatus Rokuibacteriota bacterium | reverse complement strand
GGACCGAACGGAGCCCGACAATCCCGAGGGACTCGCTCGATCGATTCGACCCTCCGGTCGCGCGGACTCTATCATTTACTGTCTTACGAGCCCTTAGGTCTCGCGCCGGGGGGCTTGGGGGGCCCTTCGAGGCGCCCCATCCACACGGCACCGGATCATCACCACGAGGCCGCCTACCACCTCGCACGCCGCGCAGAGGAGCAATCCCGCCGTGTACGAGTCCGTGCGGTCGCGCGCCCATCCCACGAGACCGGGTCCGAACGCAAAGGTGACCTGGTTGATCGCGAGCACGAGGCTCACCACGCGGCTGAAGTGCTCCGTCGGGTACTCCGCCTGCACGATGAGGGCGGGAAAGGTGATCATGTTGCCGACCGCGAGTCCGAACGCGATGCACGCCGCGTAGAGGACGGCCGTCGAGGGCCAGGCGATCATGGCGCCCACGGCGACAGCCTGCAGGAAGAAGTTGGCGGCGGCGGCGAGCCGGCGGTCGATACGGTCGATGAACAGACCGGTCACCACGCGCCCCACGATGGCGGCGAGCGTGGTGAGGCTCACCGCGAGCGCTGCCCGCGCCCCGCCCACGCGCGGCGCGAGGTATGCGATCTGGTGAGTGAGGAATCCCACCTGGGCGAACAGGCCGAGCGCGAAGGGCAGCGCGATCGTCCAGAAATGAGGAGAGGCCAGCAGTCGCGCACGTGGCACCTGCGCGCCGTGTTCGGCGCGAGCACGCGCGGCCGGGCGCGCGGCCGGCGCCGCGCCATCGGGTCCGAGCCCCAGGACGTGCGGCCCGCGCGGAAGCCAGAGCGCGACGAGCGGGACGAAGACGGCCACCATGCCGCCCACGATCGCGAGGGAGGCGGAGGCAAAGCCCACGGTGGCGATGAGCGCCGTCCACAGCGGCACCAGCACGAGGCCGCCCGCGCTCGCGCCGTTCAGCGCCAGGCTCACCGCGAGCCCGCGCTTCTTGTCGAACCAGGGAGCGATGATGGCCGTGATGGCGGCGCCGCCCATGCCGGCCCACCCGAGCGCCATGAGGGCGAAGGCGACGTACAGCTGCCACGGCTGCGAGAGCATGGGCAGCGCGAGGACGCTGAGTCCGAGGGCGCCCATCGCGGACAGCACCACCGTGCGCGGCCCGAAGCGGTCGAAGGCGTCGCCGACGAAGACGATGACGCCCGCGGCGAGCACGTAGTACGTCGTGATGGCGAAGGAGATCAGCGAGATGGGCCACCCGTGCTGCTGGTGCAGGACCACGAGGTAGATCCCGAGGCCGTAGAAGCTGAGGCCCCAGCTGAAGAGCGCCGCCACGAAGGCGACGACGACGACCCTCCAGCCGAAGAACACGCGGGACCTAGCCGTGCGGTGCGCGGTAACGGATCTCGAAGAGCAGCGCGCCGGACGGCGATGCATAGGGTCCGTGGCGCATTCCGGGCGGGCGGCACGCGTACATCCCGCTCGTGTATGTCTGCTGCGTGCCCAGGTCGGTCAGTCCGCCCTCGACGATCCACACCTCTTCCCAGAAGTCGTGGACGATGGTGTCGGAGGTGGCCACGCCGGCGTCGAAGCGAAGGAGGCGCGTGAGGTCGCCCGTGGCGGGATCGCGGCTGAGCACTTTCTCCACGATGCCAGCGCCGCCGGCGCCACCGGCGGCGGAGCCCGCGACGGGAACCCACGGGAGATGCTCAGGTGTGAAGAACTCGCGTTCCTGTTTTGGCATGGGATCCGGGCGGCCATGATAACCGGCTTCCGGTTGCGTCACGGCACGTTCCGAGTTACACGGAGAGCGACATGGACGACGGCACGCACGGCCTGGCGCGCGGTCTCACGAACTACGGCGACCGCGATTTCTCCCTCTACCTGCGGCGCTCGTTCGCGAAGTCGATGGGCTACTCGGAGGACATGCTGGCGCGGCCGGTCATCGGCATCGCGAGCTCGGCGAGCGGCTTCAACAACTGCCATCGCCACTTCCCCGAGCTGATCGACGCCGTCAAGCGCGGCGTGGTGGCCGCGGGCGGCCTGCCCCTCGACTTTCCGACCATCTCCCTCGGCGAGGTCTTCCTGAACCCCACCAGCATGATGTTCCGCAACCTCATGTCGATCGACGTGGAGGAGATGATCCGTGCCCAGCCGATGGACGCCGTCGTCCTCGTGGGCGGCTGCGACAAGACGGTGCCCGCCCAGCTCATGGGCGCGGCGTCCGCAGATGTGCCTGCCATCCAGCTCCTGGCGGGACCGATGCTGCCCATGCCGTACCACGGCGAGCGTCTCGGCGCCTGCACGGACTGCCGGCGCTTCTGGGCCACCTATCGCGCGGGCGGGATCACGGCCGCCGACATCGCCAACATCGAGGGCAACCTCGCGACGACGGCCGGCACGTGCGCGGTGATGGGGACCGCGAGCACGATGTCGTCGATTGCCGAAGCGCTCGGCATGGCGCTGCCGGGCACCTCGGCCATCCCGGCCGTGCACGCCGACCGACTGCGCGCCGCAGAAGCCACGGGACGCGAGGCGATGCGCCTGGCGCGCTCGCGGCTGACGCCGAGCCAGATCATCACCGAACGCTCGGTGGAGAACGCGCTGCGCGTGCTGCTCGCCATCGGGGGCTCCACCAACGCCATCATCCATCTCACCGCGATCGCCGGTCGTCTCGGCGTCGCCATCTCCCTGCGCCGGCTCAACGAGCTCAGTGACAGCACGCCCGTGCTCGTCAACCTCAAGCCCACCGGCCAGCAGTACATGTCGGATC
>JBKKCN010000218.1:0-5256 GCA_046712525.1 Candidatus Rokuibacteriota bacterium | reverse complement strand
GTGGCGGCGGCGCGGCCCCGCGTGACGGCGGTGCGGTCGACCTTGCCCGCCGGCGGCTCGCGGCGCTGGGCCGCGAAGTACGCGGCCACGGCGTCGACGCCGAGCTCGCGCACCATCTTGGAGTAGGGCTCCATCTCCGGCGACGGCCGCCGGCCCGACGCGTAATCGTCGATCGCCTTCTTGAAGTACGCGGGCGACATGCCGGCCAGGATCGGCATCGTGTCGGTCCGGCTGTTGCCCGCCGCTCCGTGACACGCGCTGCAGGCAAAGGCCTTGTCGTATCCGGGCGTGTCGAGCGGTCCCGCGCCGGCATCAGCGGCCACGAAAAGGACGACGGCGATGACGGCGATGATCACGGCGCGCATGGCAGCCCTCCTCAACCGAGAATGTCGGACCAGATGCTGGTCGCCCACGCGAGCGCGTGCTGCCCGATCATCACCGACTGCCCGGGCGTCAGCTTCTGCTCGATCTGGACCACTTTGCCGTTGTCGATGCGGTAGGCGTTGATGACGGCCATCGCCTCGCGGTCGCTGACCCAGCTGTAGCAGACGTTCAGGGGCGCCATGTTGGGCACGGGGCGGCCGTTGACGAGCTGCACGACCGCGTTCGCAGAGATCTTGCCCATGGCGTTGGCGACCGTGCCCGACTTGGGCACGGGCAGGCCGGTGGTGGAATCGCCGATGACGTGCACGTTCTTGTGCTTCACCGACTCGTAGGTGACGTGGTTCACCTCGCACCATCGCTTGTCGGCGCCCACGAGGTCCGCCTGCACCGCG
This sequence comes from Candidatus Rokuibacteriota bacterium, assembly GCA_046712525.1. Taxonomy (GTDB): domain Bacteria; phylum Methylomirabilota; class Methylomirabilia; order Rokubacteriales; family CSP1-6; genus JBBDXO01. Next base: position 4,480 of record JBKKCN010000218.1, on the reverse strand, counting down.
ATGGTGCCCGCGCGCTGGGGCGGGATGACGTTCACCACGTCGTAGCGGACGCGATCGCCGAAATCCGTCGTGACCTCGCGCGCCCGCGGGTCCACCTTCACGACCTTGTTGGAGCCGCGGTACTCGAGATTGGGATAGGCCTGCCACGCGGCGCGGAAGAGCGCCGTCTTCGACACCACGTTCTGGTTGGCGTCGAGCACGATGAGCTTGGCCTTCGGCTTGTGCGTCTTCAGGTACCACGCCACCTGGCACGCGCGCTCGTACGGCCCGGGCGGGCAGCGGTAGGCGACGGGCGGGATGCTCAGCACGAACACGCCGCCGTCGGGCATCGCCTGCAGCTGCTGGGCGAGCTGCACCGTCTGCGGCCCCGCCTTCCACGCGTGCAGCACGGTGTCCTGCGCGGCGGCGAGCCCCTCCACCTGCTCCCACTGGAACTCCACGCCGGGCGAGACCACGAGGCGCTCGTAGGTGAGATAGCCGTCGCCCACGCGGACGCGGCGCTGGTCGGGCTCGATGGCCGTGGCCATCTCGTGGCGCACCTGCACCCCGTGCGCGCGCAGTCCGCCGCAGCCGAAGTCCAGGCTCTTGATGGTGCGCACGCCGCTGAGGACCAGATTGCTGAGCGGGCACGACACGAAGCGCTTGTTCGGCTCCAGCATCACCACCTCGAGCGAGGGATCGCCGAGGCGGATGTACTTGGCGGCGGTGGCGCCACCCCACCCGCCGCCGATGACGACCACGCGCCGCGCGGAGGTAGGGCTCACCTCGCCCTTGGTGGTCGCGCAGCCCGCCACACCGGCGACCGCCACCACACCCGCCGTCGATGCCGACGCTTTGAGAAAGTGTCGTCGCGTAATCATGGATCCTCCTCGATGGGGGCCTTCGACGGACCCCCAAGCCCCCGCACTCCCGATCTACCGGCTGCGCCCGCGCGTACGTTACCAGCAGGTGGTCAATCGACGGCGCTGAATTTTCGGCTGTCCTCGTTCCATGTCGCCGCCAGCGCCCACGCCGCCATCACCGCCACGGTGAGCACGATGGCGCCGCCCCATCCCAGCCAGGCGGGAAGAAAGACGGCGGCGCCCAGCTTCGTCAGGGCTCCGCTCTGCGCGAGCGCCAGGCGGGCCGCGGAGGCGGCGAGCGCGAAGCAGCCGACGGCGACCCACAGCTTCACCTGGCCCTCCCCGGCGCGCCAGATCGAGCCGGCGCCGCAGCCGCCGGCGATGGTCATGCCGACGCCGAAGAGCGCGCCCCCGAGCACCGCGCCCAGGCCCGCGGCGGGGAAGACCCAGTCCCCCTTGTCCTTGAGGTCGGTGAATTTCAGGATCGCAAACCCCAGCGTGCTGACCACGACGGCGAGCGCGGCCACCCGCGTGTGCGCCGCGTCACCGGTCATGAAGGGCTCTCGGAAGGCGCGCACAAGGCAGAAGCGCGAGCGCTGGAAGATCACTCCGAAGGCGGCGCCGAAGAGCAGGAAGACTCCCTGCGCGGGGTACCCGGCGCGTGCGTAGACGAACGGCGTCACGATCAGCACGAGCGCGAGCAGCGCTCCCATCCACGGCTGGCGACTGCCGGTGCGCGCGGCCGCGGCGTATGAGCGCCCGCGCCCGGTGGTCCACGCCGGGCGATGTGATAGCTCCCACAACAGGTAGCGCAGGCCGAGGAAGGCGCCGAGGCCGAGGCCGATCATCATGCCGAAGCCGGATAGACTCAACGCGCTCACGGCGGAGAAGAAGCCGCCGATATTGCAGCCGAAGGCGAACACGGCGCCCACGCCCATGAGAGTGCCGCCGATCCCTCCCTTGATCAGCTCGCCGCGCACGGGCACGCGCAGCGCAAACTCCCGGCTCAGCAGCGCCGCCGCGCAGCCGCCGAGCAGCACGCCCAAATTCAACAGCGAGCCGGAGTAGAGCCAGGGTGCGATGAGGTCGGGGCGGTGGCCGAGGCCGGCGGCCATGAGGACCCAGTCGCCCCAGTTGCGGAGGCCATCGGACGCCGTCCACGGTCGGTCGAAGGCGAAGAGAAAAACGTTGATGGTGGCGACGAGCACCGCGGCGATGCCGACGGCCCACGGGCGAGAGAAGAGCGAGGCATACTGCTCGCGCACAGACGGTCCGAGCTTCAGCGAGAGCGCTCCACCCCGTAGCCCGCCTTGACCCAGGCGCCCATGCCGCCCGTGACGTTGAACCAGTTCGTCACGCCGTGACGCTTGAGAGCACTGATGACGGTGCTCGAGCGCAGGCCGCCCGCGCACAGCACCGCCTTGGGCTGATCGGCGGGCAGCTCACCGAGACGGCGCACCGCCTCGAGCATCGGCACGTGGAGGGCCCCCGAGATGTGGCCCTCGAGCCACTCCGCAGGCTCGCGCACGTCCACCACCGCCACCTGCCGGCCCTGCTCGAGCCACGCGGAAAGATCGTGCACGGTGATCTGCGGCACGCGCTCGACGGGCAGCCCCTCGCTGCGCCACTCGATCATGCCCCAGTGCAGGAAACCCCTGATGTCGTCCACGCCCACGCGCGAGAGCGCCTGCACCGCGCGATCGAGATCCGAGGGACCCGCGGCCATGACGAGCAGGGTGGCGCCCGGCGGCACGAAGGAAGCGACGCGCTCGGCGAACTGCGGGCTCTCGATCCACACATTGAGCGCGCCCGGCACGTGCTCCTCGCCGTAGCTCGCAGGGTCTCTGAGATCGATCACGCAGGCGCCCGCCTCCATGGCGTCCCAGGCCTCGCGCGCGCCATAGGGCCGCGGCTTGGCCGCCTGCAGGGGGATGGTGCCGCGGTTCTTGCCGACGATCGTCTCGAACGACGCGGGCTTCGGGGGGTTGCCCTCCATCAGATAGGCCACGAACTGCGCCTTGTCGTCGAAGCGGAAGGCCTGGTTGAAGCGGCGCTCGAAGCCGATGGTAGACGCCGTCTTCGCCGACATCGCGCGCCCGCAGCTCGAGCCCGCGCCGTGGGCGGGATAGACCTCCACTCCGTCGTCGAGGGGACGCAGCACGCCGCGCAGGCTCTCGTAGATCTCCTCCGCCGCGCGGTCGCCGCCGAGATCCGGCCGTCCCACCGAGCCCACGAACAGCGTGTCGCCGGTGAGAACGAACCAGGGCTCGCTGCCACGGTCGTGATCGGTGACGAGCAGGCAGATGCTGTCGGGCGTATGGCCGGGTGTGTGGAGGATCTTCACCTCCACGTTGCCGACGCGGAGCACGTCACCGTCGCGGGCGGGCTCGTGCGCGAAGGTGAGACCGGCGGACGGGTGCGCGTGCACGCTCGCCTTGGTGGCGGCCACGAGGTCACGGTTGCCCGAGATGTGGTCGGCGTGGGTGTGCGTCTCCACCACGTGCGCGATGGCCAGCCCCTTCTTGCGGGCGATGCGCAGGTAATCCGCGACGCGGTCGCGGCCGGGATCGACGATGATCGCGCGGCCGGCCTGCCCGCAGCCGATCAGATAGGACAGACAGCCTGACTCCTCGTTGAGGAGCTGCTGAAAGATCATCAGTGCTTGTCCGCCTTCTCCTTCTCCGTCTTGGCTTCCTTCACCACTTTATCAGCGAGGGAGGCGGGCACCTCCTCGTAATGCGAGAACTCCATCGAGTAGCCGCCGCGGCCCCCCGTCATCGAGCGGAGGCTCGGCTCGTACGTCAGCATCTCCGCCATGGGCACGGAGGCGCGCACCATCGCCGTCTCCCCCGCGGGCTCCATGCCTACGATGCGGCCGCGCCGGGAGTTGAGATCGCCGATGACGTCGCCCGCGTGGTCGGCGGGCGTGGTGACCTCCACGTGCATGATGGGCTCCAGGAGTATTGGATGCGCCTCCATGAAGCCCTTCTGCAGGCCCATGGAGGCGGCGATCTGGAACGCCATGTCGGAGGAGTCGACGTCGTGGTAGGAGCCGTCGTAGAGCGTGACCTTGAGATCCACCACCGGGTAGCCGGCGAGGATGCCCTTCTTCATGCAGTCGCGCACGCCCTTCTCGACGGAGGGGATGAAGTTGCGCGGCACCGAGCCCCCCACCACGTCGTCCACGAACTGGAAGCCGCCCCCGCGCGCGGCGGGCTCGATGCGCAGCCAGGTGTCGCCGTACTGCCCGCGCCCGCCCGTCTGCTTCTTGTACTTGCCCTGCGTCTCCGCGCGTCCCTTCACGGTCTCCTTGTAGGGGATGCGCGGCGGCAACAGCGTGACGTCCACGTTGTACTTGCGCTTCATCCGCTCCACGGACATCTCGACGTGCATGCTGCCCACACCGGACACGAGAAGCTGTTTCGTCTCCGGATCGAAGTGGTAGTGCAGCGTGGGATCCTCTTCCGCCAGGCGGGAGAGGGCATTGGAGATCTTGTCCTCGTCACCGCGTGTCTTGGGCTGGATGGCGAAGGAGATCGTCGGCTCCGCGAAGGGAATGCGTGGCAGCTCGAGGGGGTGCGCCTCCTCGCAGAGCGTGTCGCCCGTGAGCGTCTCCTTCAGCTTCTGCACGACGCCGA
>JBKKCN010000217.1:0-4164 GCA_046712525.1 Candidatus Rokuibacteriota bacterium | reverse complement strand
GTGACTCTCCCCCAGCTCCCGCTCGATCTCCTCGATCTCCCCGATGACCACCCCACGCACGTCCGGCGCCAACCGCGTCACGCTCGCGACCTCGATCCCCGCATTGATCAACCGATCCGCCGCCGCCTCCGCCGTCAGATCAAGGTCCACGAACTCCCGGATCCACCCGTACGGGATCTTCATGCGAACTGCTTCAAGAAGCGCAAGTCGTTCTCGAAGAAAAGACGGATGTCGTCGACGCCATACTTGAGCATGGCGATCCGCTCGACACCCATCCCGAACGCCCAGCCGGTGACTTCCTCCGGGTCGTAGCCGACGTTGCGCAACACCTGCGGGTGCACCATTCCCGAGCCGAGGATCTCGAGCCATCCCGACTGCTTGCAGACACGGCAGCCGTCGCCGCCGCAGAGGAAGCACAGCACGTCGACTTCCGCGGAGGGCTCGGTGAACGGGAAGAACGAGGGCCGGAAACGGATCTTCGAGCGCGGCCCGAACATCTCGCGCGCGAACAGCTCCAGCGTCCCCTTGAGATCGGCCATCGAGATGTTGCGGTCGACCGCGAGCCCCTCGAACTGCGTGAACTGGGGCGAGTGCGTGATGTCGGCATCGCGCCGGTATACCTTGCCCGGGCAGATGATGCGCACGGGCGGCTTCTGCGCCTGCATGGTGCGGATCTGCACGGGAGAGGTGTGCGTACGCAGCAGGCGGTCCTCCGTCAGATAGAAGGTGTCCTGCATGTCGCGCGCGGGGTGATCCTTGGGCAGGTTCAGCGCCTCGAAGTTGAAGTAGTCCGACTCGATCTCGGGTCCTTCCGCCACCGAAAAGCCGAGGCCGACGAAGATCTCCACGATCTCGTCGTGCACGCGCGTGAGGGGATGGACGGAGCCGAGGGGTGGGCGCCGGCCCGGCAGCGTGAGGTCCACGCGCGCGCCCTCGCGCCGCGTGCGGCGCTCGTCCTCGAGAGTGGCCGCCAGCCGCTGCTCGAGGGCGGCCTCGAGCTCGCGCTTGGCTTCGTTGGCGGCGGCACCCACGAGCGGCCGCTCGGCGGCGGGCAGCGTGCCGAGCGAGCGGAGCAGTGACGTGAGCGCGCCCTGGCGGCCGAGATAGCGGACCCGGATCTGCTCGAGCTCCGTCGAGGTCGTGGCGCGGCCGATGGCAGCGCGCGCCTCGGCCGCGACGGCATCGACCAGGTGATGACCCAACGGGGATCGCCCGCTTAGCGCGCCTGCGCCTTTGCGGTCTCGGCGAGCTTGGCGAAGCCGGCGGGATCGGTGGCGGCGATCTCGGCGAGGATCTTGCGGTCGAGCGTCACACCGGCCTTCTTCAGCGCGGCCATGAACACCGAGTACGAGATGCCGGCCTGCCGGCACGCCGCGTTGATGCGCACGATCCACAGACTGCGCGCGAGCCGCTTCTTCTGCTTGCGGCCGCTGTAGGCGAAGGCGCCCGCGCGAAGGACCGTTTCCTTGGCTGTCCGGTACAGCTTGCGCCGGCCGCCGACATAGCCCTTCGCCTTCTTGAGAACCTTCTTGCGACGCTGGCGCGTCTTCGATCCGCCCTTCGCCCGTGGCATGACTCGCTCCTCCTCGCCTTTCTCTCGCTTACAGGTACGGAACCAGGATCCGCAGCCGTGGCACGTCGACCTTCGCGATCAGCCCCGCCTTGCGCAGGCGCCGGCGCCGCTTGGGCTCCTTGCCCTCGAGCAGGTGGCTCTTCCACCCGCTGCGGCGCTTCAGCTTGCCCGTCCCGGTCGCCTTCAGCCGCTTGGCCGCCGCGCGCTTCGTCTTCATCTTCGGCATGACGCTCTCCCTTGTATTTCGCTCGCCTCGGGGCGGGCGTGCCTGCGGCAACGCCGACGCCCTCGGCTCGCACTGCCGGCCTGCCTAGTGCTGCTTCGGACTCAGCATGATGTGCAGCATGCGGCCTTCCATGCGCGGGTTGTTCTCCGTGACCGCGATGTCGGAGACCGCTTCCACCATGCGCTGGAGCATCTTCCAGCCCAGCTCCGTGTGCGCCATCTCGCGGCCCTTGAAGCGCACCGTGACCTTCGCCTTGTGCCCCTCTTCCAGGAAACGGCGCACGTGCTTGAGCTTGAAGTCGAAGTCGTGCTTCTCCGTCTTGGGGCCCATCTTCACTTCCTTGACCAGGATCACCGTCTGCTTCTTGCGCGCTTCCTTCTGCCGCCGCGCCTGCGTGTACTTGAACTTGCCGAAATCCATGATGCGGCACACCGGGGGCTGCGCTTCGGGAGCGACCTCGACGAGATCGAGCTCCTGCGAGCGCGCCGCCTCCAGCGCCTGCTGGGTCGGCATGACGCCGAGCTGCTCTCCCTCGGCGCTCACCACGCGCACCTCGCGCACCCGGATGCCTTCGTTGATACGGATTTCTTGTGCTTTGCTGATGGATGTCGCTCCCTGTTGTTACGCGGTGAAGGAAGGGATGGGCGGCCGCTTCACGGGCGGCCCACGGTGAGGCCGGGGGCACGGGTGGCGATTTCATTGACGAGATCGCTCACGACGCGATCGAGAGGGACGGCGCCGATGTCGTCGCCGCTGCGGTGACGCAGGCTCACGGTGCCGGCCTCCGCCTCGCGGCCGCCGCACACGAGCATGTAGGGCACCTTGTACAGCTGGGCCTCGCGGATGCGGTAGCCGAGCTTCTCGTTGCGGTCGTCCAGCTCCGAGCGCACGCGGGCGGCGCGCAGCTTGGCCTGCACGGTGCGCGCGTAGTCGATGAACTTCTCGCTGAGCGGCAGCACGCGCGCCTGCACGGGGGCGAGCCAGGTGGGAAAGGCCCCCGCGTAGTGCTCCGTGAGGAGGCCGATGAAGCGCTCGTAGGAGCCGAAGATCGCGCGGTGGATCACGATGGGCCGCTTGGGCTGACCGTCAACGTCGATGTACTCGCACTCGAAGCGCTCGGGCAGCATGGTGAGGTCGACCTGCGCGGTTCCGATCTGCCACTGGCGGCCCAGCGCGTCCTGCACGTAGACGTCGATCTTCGGCCCGTAGAAGGCGCCGTCGCCCGCGTTCAGCTCGTAGGCGAGGTCGTTGGACTTGAGCGCGTCGTACAGCGCCGCCTCCGCCGCGTCCCACTGCTCCTCGGTGCCGAGCTTGTTCGCCGGCCGGGTCGCGAGCTTGTAGGAGGGCTGCAGCGCGAAGGTCTTGTACCACTCGCGCACGAGGTCGAGGATGCCGGAGATCTCGTCCTGAAGCTGGTCGGGACGGCAGTAGATGTGCGCGTCGTCCTGGGTGAACTGTCGCACGCGCACGAGGCCGGTGAGGGTACCCGAGCGCTCGTTGCGATGACACCGGCCCATCTCGCTCATCCGCATGGGCAAGTCGCGGTAGGAGCGAAGGGCGCGCTTGTAGACGTAGGCTGACTCCGGGCAGTTCATGGGCTTGAGGCTGAAGGTCTGCTCCTCCACCTCCAGCTTGAACATGTTGTCGCTGTAAAGGTCCCAGTGGCCCGACTGTACCCAGAGCTTCTTGTTCACGAGCATGGGGGTGGAGATCTCGGCGTAGTCGCGCGCGTCTAGCTCCTCGCGGGCGAACTTCTCCAGCTCGCGTACGAGAATCATGCCCTTGGGCAGCCAGAAGGGCGCCCCCGGCGCCACGTCGTAGAAATCGAAGAGGTCCAGCTCGCGGCCGAGCTTGCGGTGATCGCGCTTCTTGGCCTCCTCGAGACGCCACAGGTACTGGTCGAGGTCTTCCTTGCTCAGCCACGCGGTGCCGTAGATGCGCTGCAGCATCGGGTTCTTCTCGTCGCCGCGCCAGTACGCGCCCGACGCGGAGACGAGCTTGAAGGCCTTGATCTCGCCGGTGGTCCTCACGTGCGGCCCGCGGCAGAGATCGGTGAAGTCGCCCTGGCTGTAGAGCGAGACCCGCTCGGCCTCGATCCCCTCGAGGATCTCGACCTTGAAGCGCTCACCGCGCTCGCGGAAGTACGCGATCGCCTCCGCGCGCGGCAGCTCGCGACGCTCGAAGGGCAGGTTGGCCTTGACGATCTCCGCCATGACCTTCTCGATGCGCACAAGATCCTCGGGCGTGAACGGCTCCGCACGGGCGAAGTCGTAGTAGAAGCCGTCCTCGATGGAGGGACCGATGGCCACCTTCACGTCGGGGAACAGACGCTTCACGGCCTGGGCCATGACGTGCGAGGTAGAGT
>JBKKCN010000216.1:0-4470 GCA_046712525.1 Candidatus Rokuibacteriota bacterium | reverse complement strand
GGCTACTCCCTGGTGCCAGATCGGGGCCAGCCCGCCGCCGACGGCGTGGGGGGGCCGGGGTGCGGGCACCGCATGGCCGCGACGCACGTACTCGCGCATCAGGAGGGCGTCGATCTTGGTCGCGCTGCCGCGCAGCATGGCCGCCTGGTAGTCGAAGGGCAGGAGCTGCGCCTGGGCGAAGTAAGGCGGCGACAGGATGGCGGACACGTCGAGCGTCTCCACGGCGTCGTCGGCGGCATAGGCCATCAGCCGGTCGGGCTCCTCCCGAAAGAGCCGGGGAATGTCGGTGGGATCGACGTACGTGCGATCGGGCGCGGCGACGCCCAGGTGGCGCGCGATGTCCTTGAGACCGAAGCCCGGCAGGTCGCGCGCGCCCACGTCGTGCAGCTGCGCCAGCATCCAGGTGTCCACGATGTGCCGGCCCGGCGCCTCGTAGCGGCGAAAGCCGATGCTGCGCTCCGCCACCTGTAGCCGCGAGATGCGGCTGCGCAGCAGCGCTCCCTCGCGGCCCCACGCCAGCGGCACACCGTGCCGGCGCGCGCGCGCGTCGATGTACTCGAGGTCGAAGCGAAAGATATTGTGGCCCTCGATGACGTCGGGGTCCCGCTCCTGGATGAGGCGCCCGCATTCCTGGAGCAGTGCAGCTTCGTCCATCCGGTCGCCGCGCAGCACGTGGCGAAAGCCCGTGGAGTCGGCGAGGGCGATGGCGATGATGGCGTCGCCCGCGCGCGCCGCGCTCGGGAATTCGTGGCCCTCGGAGGTGATCACCTCGATGTCGAGCGTGAGCCGCCGCACGTCGCCGAAGCGCATGCCGCCGAAGGACGTGCGTCCGCTCCCGAGCAGGTACTGGTGGACGGGGTCGACGAGGAACCGGTAGGGCGCGCTGGCCACGTTCGGCTGCCTGCCGCTCGCCTCGCGGCAGCGGTCGCGGGCGGCGAGCGCCTCCGTCCATGAGCCGAAGCGCGTGATCCACCGGAAGTCGCCTGGCCCCTCGAGCTCGGTCACGTCACCGCCCGCGCTCTCGCGCAGGAGCTTCTCGTCGGCGGCGAGGAGGAAGGGCGTGAAGGGTGCGCTCTCGGCGACGGTGACACCATTCTCGCGGCGGTAGACCCGCATGCTCCGCCCGTCGGCGGCGAGCGAGAAGGCGACGAGAGCGGGCGTGCGATCGACGCCGAAGAGGAGGGGAGTGTCCGTGCTCAGGCGGCGACTTCTTGGACGGCGGCCTCGTACGTCGCGTAGTCGGCGAGGCCGACGAGGGCGCGGCCGGTCTCCGGAACGATGACGGTCGGGATCGAGCGCACGCCGTGCTCGCTGACCGCCCGCTCGTAGTCGCTCACCACGGCGTGCCGCCCGAAGCCGGACTCCACGTCGGCGGTGAACCGCGCCATGTCCGCGCCCGCGCCCGCCACGATGCGCGCCACAACGGCGGGATCGGCGATGTTCAGCGACCGGGTGAAGTAGGCCTCGTAGAGAGCAACATTGGCGCGCTCGAAGATGTCGTCACCCTGCTTGGCGGTGCACTTCGCCGCTTCCAGCGCGGGCACGCTCCAGTTCGGCATCTCGCCGTGTGGCCACGGCGTGAAGGTGATGCCGTCCGGCGCCGACATCTGTCCGCACCGTGCCCATCCCGCCTCGCGGTAGCTGCCCTTGAAGGTGACGGCGGCCGCGGGCGCAGGCCGGAGGGGAAACGCGCGGTGCTCGATGGTGAGGGACGGGCCCCAGGACTCCTGCAATCGCCGGAGGCGGACCGCCGCCGGATAACACCAGGGTCAGAGATAATCCGCGTAGACGATGAGATGAACAGGATCGGCCATGACGTGATTCTACTCGCGCCACCGGTGTATGCTCAACGCATGTTCCGCCACGCCCGGGCGGCGATCGCCGTCCTGGTCCTCCTCACCGGCTGCGCTGCTTCGCTCGCCACCTTCGAGAACGCAACCCCGGGCGCGGCGTTGCGCGTGCCCATGGTGGAGGCACGGCCGTCGGGGGCGGGGCCCTTTCCCGCCGTCGTGCTCATGCACGGCTGCCACGGTGTTTCGGCCTCTACCCACGAGTGGGCGCGCTGGTTCCGTGATTCGGGCTACGTCGCCATCGTGGTCGACAGCTGGCGGCCGCGCGGTATCGCCGACGGCTGTGTGCCCGCGGAAACGGAAGTCCCCAACACGGCGCGCTTCGACGACGCGGTGGGCGCCCTGCGCTGGCTGCACGCCCGCCCGTACGTCGATCGCGCGCGCATCGGCATCATCGGCTGGTCCAACGGCGGCGTGTTCGCCATGGCGACCGTCAACGGACCCAGCCTGGAGCGCGCGCGGGCGCGCGGCGTGGTGATGCCGGAGCCCGGCTTCCGGGCGTCGGTGGCGATGTACCCGGGCGGCTGCTATTCGCTGGTGAAGGAGCAGGTGGTGCGGCCGCTGCTGCTGCTCATCGGTGATGCAGACGACTGGACGTCGCCGCGCGAGTGCACGGAGATGGTGGAGGCGATGCGCGCGCGGGGTGCCGACGCCTCCCTCGTGCTCTACCCGGGCGCCGTCCACTACTTCGACGTGCGGGCCCAGACGCGCACCGTCCTCGCGGACGTCGAGAACCGCAACAAGCCCGGCGGCTGCTGCGGCGCCACCGTGGGCTATGACGCGGCGGCAGCGAAGGATGCGCGTCGCCGAATCGGCGCCTTCTTCGGCTATCATCTGCAATAGCCCCGGATGGACGCCTCCGTCGAGTTCGTCAAGCACCTGCTGCAGACCGTCGTCAACATCCACGCGACGGTGCCACGCGACCATCCCTCCTCCCGCATCCTCGGCACCGAGCGCATGGGTAGCGGGGTGGTGGTCGACGCCTCCGGTCTCATCCTCACCGTCAACTACGTGGTCATGGGCGCGCAGACGGTGGAGGTCTCATTCGTCAAGGGCCGGCGGGTGAAAGCAGAGGTGGTGGCGCAGGACTTCGAGATCGGCGTGGCCGTGGTGCGCGTGAAGAAGCAGGGGCTGTCGGTGGCGCCGCTCGGCACCGACGTCACCCTCGAGCGCGGCGACCCCGTGATCGCGCTCGCATCCACCGCGCCGCAGGAGCGCAGGGTGAGCGGGGGCGTGGTGACGTACCTCGGCGAGTTCGAGGCGTACTGGGAGTACCTGCTCGACCGCGGCATCGTCTCCAGCGCGAACAATCCCGGCTTCGGGGGCGGCGGGCTCTTCACGATGTCGGGGGCCATGGTGGGCGTGCTCTCGCTGAACCTCAACGAGATCGCGCGCAGCTCGCTCGCCATTCCCGTCGACTTCTACCAGACGCACGAGCGCGAGCTGCTGCGCTACGGACGCATCGTGAGCCGGCCTCGGCGCGCGTGGCTCGGTGTCTTTGCGCATGCGCTCGACGAGGGCGTGGTGGTGGCCGGCATCGTGCCCGACGGTCCCGGCGACAAGGGCGGGCTGCGGGAGGGGGACGTCATCATGTCGCTCAATGCCGAAGAGGTGGGCAGCCGCAAGGAGCTCTACCTCAGCCTGTGGCGTCATGAGCCCGGCGAGCGGCTCACCCTGGAAGTGATGCGCGACAACAAGCTGCGCCGCCTCGAGGTGACGAGCGGCGACCGCGCCGATTTCTTCCGACAACCCTAAGCACGAGGACCGTCGATGGATCTGGGGATCAGGAACAAAGTGGCGCTCGTCACGGCGGCGAGCAAGGGCATGGGCAAGGCGTGCGCGATGGGCCTCGCCGCGGAAGGCGCGCGGGTGGCGATGTGCGCGCGTACGGCGGCCGACCTCGAGGCGGCGGCGGCGGAGGTGCGCGCCAAGACGGGAGCGGAGGTCTTCGCGATGCCGGCCGACGTCACGCGGCCGGAGCAGATCGGAGCACTGGTGGCGAAGGTCGGTGAGACATTCGGCGGCGTCGACATTCTGGTCGCCAATGCGGGGGGACCGCCGCGCGGCCACTTCGAGGAGCTCACCGACGAGCAGTGGCTGGGCGCCGTCGACGTCTCGCTGATGTCCACCGTACGGCTCATCCGCGCCGTGCTGCCGTCGATGAAGGCCCGCAAGTGGGGCCGCATCCTCACCATCCAGTCGTCGTCCGTGAAGCAGCCGATTCCCGAGCTGCTGCTGTCGAACTCGGTGCGGCCGGGGGTGGCGGGACTCATGAAGACACTGGCCCTGCAGCTCGGCCGCGACAACATCCTGGTCAACACGGTGTGTCCGGGCAAGATCATGACCGACCGCTTCATGAGCGGCGTGAAATCCTCCGGGCTCTCGCGCGAGAAGTATCTCGAGACGTCGAGCGCGGAGGTTCCCCTGGGCCGCATCGGCACCCCGGAAGAGTTCGCCAACGTGATCGTGTTCCTGGCCTCCGAGCGCGCCTCCTACCTCACGGGAGTGACGCTCCAGGTCGACGGCGGCCTCGTGCGCGGCCTGCTGTAGCCTCCACCGTGCTGCGAGCGTCGCTCATGAACAGTCCAGGGTAGACGGCGGTGCTCGGGTTTGGTTTCGC
>JBKKCN010000215.1:0-2846 GCA_046712525.1 Candidatus Rokuibacteriota bacterium | reverse complement strand
GCGTGACAGCTCAGGCAACGCGAGCTCGTCTCGGCCTTCGCGATCTTCAGCTCGCGTGCGATCTTGGCCGGGCTCACGCCTGACTTCAGCTTCTCGTTGGTGAGGGTGGCGTAGGCCTTGGCGTGCTTGTCCTTCTGGAACCAGATGATCGACTCGTTGAGCTTCGGGTTGTCCGCCTTGGGCTTCGTGCTGCCGTGGCAGTTGGAGGCGCCACAGGAGGCGGCACCGGTGAACTTGTACGCGGTCTGCGCGTGCGCAGGCACGGGCGCGAGGGGAGGGGTGATCGTCACCCCCACCACCATGCCCGCCGCCACCGCCGCCAGAACTACCACGACCGCGAGTCGCCCCATGACCATTCTCCCTTTCAACGTTGATCGAGTCATCACGAGCCGCGTCGTAACCGCGGCGGCGCCGGCGCCCGGTCCGCCGGCTCCTCTTTCGGAGGAGGCGCGACGGGGCCTCGCGGCGGCCCCGGCCGCGCGTCGCCCACGGTGTAGACCTGCCCGTCGCGCAGGTAGAGCCGCTCCATCTCCGTGCGCGTGAACGGGCGCGAGCCGACCCGGTTGAAGACGGCCACCTGCTGGCCGCTCTCGTCCACCGCGCGATCGCGGTCCGTGCCTTTGGACAGCGCCAGCGCGGGCCCACGCGTGCGCGCGGTGGCGATGAGCCGGGGCTTGGGCCGCGGGCTGAACCCCAGATACGTCGGCGTTTCCGCGGGCGACGTGAGCTGGAGCACACGCAGGCCGTTCTTGCCGTCGGCGACGTACGCGAACAGGCTGGCATTGGTCATACCGAGCTTCACGTCACGCGCGTCGTTCATGACACCGTCCGCATCATACATCTGGTCGAGCGCGGGCCGCTCCGGCCTCTCCACGTCCACGATGGCGAGTCCCGCGCGGCCGGCGGCGATGTAGGCATAGGTGCGGGCCACGTAGAGCCCGCCCGCGCCCGTGAGCGGCACCACCGCGCCCGCCACTGCGCGCGGCCGCGCGGGCGAGGTGACATCCACCACCTTGAGTCCCTCCGCGTCGGTGACGAACGCGTAACGGAATTGCACCGCCACCGCCCGCGGGCGCACGAGGTGCGGCGCGCCCAGCGTGGCGACCACGCGCGGCTGGAGCGGGTCGTCGAGATCGACCACCACCATCGCGCGCTCGGTGAGGACGTAGGCGTGGGTGCCCACGATGGTCAGATTCACCGCGCCCGTCAGCATCCCGTCCGGGTTGAACGCCGCCGCCCGCTCCAGGAAGTTGTTGGCGGGATCGCCGTCGAGCAGCGTCGACACCCCGGGGCGGTTCTTGCTCCCCGGGCGATTGCCGATCACCACGAGCCCCTCTTCCCGGTCCGTCACGTAGAGGTACGCGTAGACGGGATGGATTTTCTGCTCCTGGTTCTCGGGACGCTGCGTGCGCGTGGGATCGACGGCCAGGGTCGTGGGCGAGGCCACCGCCGTCGCGTACTTGGTCTTGACGTACAGGCGCTGGCCCAGCGGCGAGACAGGGGCGGTGACGATCCGCTCCGAGAATCCCTTCTGGTCGACCTGCGCCACGTCGTAGGCGCGGAAGCCGCCCTTCCCATTGGCGGTGTAGAGATATTCGCCGCGCACCTGCAGCCCCAGCACCTCGTCACCGCCGAAGAGGCCCACGAGGTCGCGGCCGCGGTGGTGGACGGTCTCGGTGAGCCGGGCCTCGCGCTCGCGGTGCTTGGCGAAGGCGGTGGGATACGCCACCTCGTGGAGCGCGCTGCCGATGACGGCCTGCGGCTCCTCGCGCTCGGTGACGGCGACCGCCTCGAAGCCCCGGCCGCCCTCCGCCACGTACACGTAACGGCCGAGGAAGTTGTAGAAGTTCGTGCCCTGCATGAGCACCTGCGCCATCCGCGCGTTGTTGTCGTTGGCGGAGGAGACGTGGCAGTCCGTGCAGGTCTTCGTCTCCGTGGCGCGCACGGTGTGGGGCACGAACGTGCTGAAGGCATGGCCGGCCAGCCCCTCCGCCGAGGTCGTCTGCTGCTGGGAGTAGACCCACTCGCGGTTCTGGTTCTGCGAGCCCACGAGCACGGCGCAGCTGGAGCGCGTGGGAGCGATGCGGTTGCCCGTGGCGGTGCCGTCGATGCCGAGCATGAACACGTCGTCGCGGAGCGTCTGGAAATTGTACGGCGTCCAGTTCCGCAGCGTGTCGCCCTTGTCGTGCAGCAACGGCTTCTTCTCGTTGGCCTTCATGGGCAGGTGGCAGCCGAAGCAGCTCGTCACCCACGACGTGTGGCAGGAGAAGCACGTCATGCGGTCGTCCGCGTGTGCCAGTGCCTTGTCGCTTGCCGGCACGTCGCCCCACGTGGTGCCGTCGCGGCGCATCGTCTTCGCGAGGCGCGACTTCTCCGCGCGCCCGGGATTGGCGAGCGCCCACGCGGAGGCGGGATTGATGCTGTCGTTGACCTGCACCACCTCCCACTCGAGCGCCTTGGTGACCATCGAGCGCTGCACGAGCGTGTCGCCGCGCCAGCTGAAGCGGCGCTGGCCGAAGGGCGTCAGCAGCGCGCTGAGATCGGTGCCGCCCCCGGGCGCGGCGGGGCCGGAGGTCTTCAGCGTGGCGCGCTCGCGGATGGTGCCGTGGCAGTCGGCGCACGAGATCTCCACCGCCGCCCGCGTCTCGCCGTAGAGCTTGCCGTTGCCGTGCACGTCCTGCTTGAAGTGGCAGTCCGTGCAGTGCATGCCCTTCTCGAGGTGGATGTCCTTGAGGTGCACCGCCTTGGCGAACTTCTCCGGATCGTCGTCGGGGACGACGTGGCCCTCGGCGTCGAGCAGCTCGCCGGTGCGGCTCGTCTTGTACACGTTGCGGAACACCCAGCCG
>JBKKCN010000214.1:0-9721 GCA_046712525.1 Candidatus Rokuibacteriota bacterium | reverse complement strand
CACCAGCTGGAGCGTCGCGGCGGGCGCCAGCGCGTGCTCGGGCCAGGCGGAGAGGAATTCGCGGAAGGCGGCCACCGCCGGCTCTGGACGCTTGGACTCGAGCTCGCTCCACGCCAGCCCGTAGACCGCGTCGGCGGCGAAGGGCGAGGCGGCGTTCTGGCGCACGACGTCGTCGTACGCGACGCGCGCCTCCGGATACCGCTTGAGCCGGAAGAGCACTTCCGCCTCCCAGAAACGGGCCTCGAGGGGTTCGCCGGCGGGAGGGGACAGCGTCTGCGCACGACGGAACGCTTCGACCGCGGCCGGCAAGTCCCCCAGCACCAGCCGAACCTTGGCGAGCATCAGCACGGCGGCGGGCATGCGCGGGTCCGCCGGGAACTGTGCGACGAAGCGCTCGAGCGCGCGCCGCGACACGGCGTAGAGCTTGTCCGCGTACGCCCGCTCGCCCACGAGCCACAGTCGCTCCGGCTCTTCGATCGCGGAGGCCGATGGGGACACGGAGAGGAAGGCGAACAACAGGACAACGAAGGCCGAGGTGCATCGATATCGGCACTTCATGATTACGATCCATGCTAGCACGTCTATGGTACGGTTCCAGCGTGCGTTTGTGCGTATTTGACCTCGATCACACTCTCGTCCATTCGCCCCTCGACCTCGCCGCCATGGCGCTGGACATCCGCGGCTACATCGAGCGCGCGTGTGGCCCCCTGCCCGCCCGCAAAGACCGCTACCGCGTGGGGGAGCTCATCGACTGGTGCGCGGCGAACGCCCCGGACATCGAGAAGCCGGTGTGGGCGATCGCCCTCGACCACGAGCGGCGGGCGCTCGCGGGCGCCTCGCTCGATCCGGGCGCGCGGGAGGCCATCGCCGGGGCCCGGCGCGCGGGCTTCCTCCCCGCCATCTGGACCAATAACGCCCGCGAAATCACGCTGCTGGCGCTGGAGCCGTTCGATCTCGCGCCCGCCTTCGACCTCATCGTGACGCGCGACGAGATGCGAGCGCTGAAGCCCGATCCCGACGGTTGGCGGGTCCTCGCCGAGCACTTCGGCATCGCGGCCGGCGGCCACGGCACCTCTTATATGGTCGGCGACTCCTGGGTGGACGGCCTCGCGGCGACCAAGGCGGGGGTGCCGTTCATCGCCTACCGCGCGAAGGACGCGGATCTGGCCCGCTGGGGCGTAACACCCGTGGCCGCGCTCGCGGACCTGGCCGCACTGCCCGCGTGGCTGGCGGCACGCTCCGGCTAACGGACAGGGTGGATCTCTTCAACCAGCAGCCCGAGCCCACGCGCGGCGAGGAGCCGGCGCTGACGGGGCCGCTGGCCGATCGGATGCGGCCTCGGTCGCTCGACGATGTGGTGGGTCAGGATCACCTGCTCGGACCGGGGCGCGTCCTGCGCACCGCCATCGAGCGCGGCGAGTTGCATTCCATGATCCTGTGGGGGCCGCCCGGCTCGGGCAAGACCACGCTCGCCTCGCTCATGGCGCACGTGGCGGGCGCCCGCTTCGTGGCGTTCTCGGCGGTGCTGTCAGGCGTGAAGGAGATCCGCCAGGTGGTGGCGGACGCGGACGCCGAGCGCCGGCGCGGCCGGCTGCGCACGATCCTCTTCGTGGACGAGATCCACCGCTTCAACCGGGCTCAACAGGATGCGTTCTTGCCCCACGTGGAGAAGGGCACGATCGTCCTCATCGGCGCCACCACGGAGAATCCGTCGTTCGAGGTCAACGGCGCCCTGCTCTCGCGCTGCCGCGTGTACGTCCTGCGTGGCCTCGGTGAGGACGACATGGTGACGCTCATGCGGCGAGCGCTCACCGACCGGGAGCGCGGTCTCGGAGCCCTCGGCGTGTCGGCGAGCGACGACGCGCTGCGGCTCATCGCCCGCGTGGCCAACGGTGACGCCCGCACCGCGCTCAACATCCTCGAGCTCGCGGTGCAGCTGGCGCCCGAAGGCGGCGTCACCGAGGCGAGCGTGCGCGAGGCCTCGCAGCGGCGCACGCTGCTCTACGACAAGTCGGGTGAGGAGCACTACAACCTCATCTCGGCCCTGCACAAGTCGCTGCGCGACTCCGACCCCGACGCCTCGTTGTACTGGATGACCCGTATGCTCGATTCGGGCGAAGATCCGCTCTACGTGGCGCGGCGGCTCGTGCGCTTTGCCTCCGAGGACGTCGGCAACGCTGATCCCGCCGCCCTCGGCCTCACGCTCGCAGCGAAGGACGCCTTCCAGTTCCTGGGCTCGCCCGAGGGCGAGCTCGCGCTCGCGCAGGCCACGCTGTACCTGGCGCTGGCGCCGAAGTCGAACGCCGCCTACGTGGCGCACAACGAGGCGCAGGACGACGTGCGCGAGCGTCCCGCCGAGCCCGTGCCCCTGCACATCCGAAATGCGCCCACCGGCCTCATGAAGGATCTCGGGTATGGCAAGGGCTACCAGTATGCGCACGACGCACCGGATGCGCGAGTCGAGCAGGAGCACCTGCCCGAGGCCCTCCGCGGCCGTCAATACTATCGTCCCACCGATCGCGGGCTCGAGGCCGACCTCGGCCGCCGCCTCGCCGAGTGGCGCCGCTGGCGTGCGGAACGCACCTAGTAGCACCGGACATCGAGGCGCGTCCCGGGTTTCCAGGGACGTGTCCGAGCGTTCGGGGGCTTGGGGGCCCTTCGAGGCCCCCATCTTCACTGGCACCTCGATTGCGGCACAGAGACCGTGAGGAGGTGCGGCCATGAAGCGGTTTGGTCTGACCTTGGGCGTGTTGCTCTTGTTGGCGGGCGTTGCGGTGGCGGCTCCCGGTTATCCGCGGACCGTCCAGGGGACGCTCGAGTGGCCGGCGAGCCTCGAGGGCGCTCCGTTCATCGTCGTGCGGATGGACGACGGGCGCATGGTGTACGTGAACATTCAGGACGCGAGGAGAACGTCGCCGGATAGCGTGGCGGCGGGCACCAAGATCTCGGCAGTGGGTGTGGAAGGCGCACAGCCGTATGAGGTGGCCGCTGTTCGGGTGGGCGCTGGCGACTCCGCCGTTCCCGGCGAGGTGTTCTCGGCGCCTCCCTCGGCCTCTCCGTCGGCCGCTCCTGCCGCGCTGGAGAGGACCACACCACCAGCGCCGGCACCGCCTGCGGAGAACCTCTGGCGCCTGCGCGGGACCGTGCAATCGATCTCCGGATCCACCGTCGTCCTGCGCTCCAGTGACGGCGCCACACACAGCGTGGATGTGTCGAACCTCAGCCGGGCTACCCGGGCCTCACTCCGGCAAGGCGACGAGATCTCGCTCTACGGCGTGCCGCGGAAAGATCGCCGGGTCATCGCCACCGGTTTCGTCCAGTCGGAGGCCATCCCCTCCGCCGCGTCACCCCGGACCGACCGGTAGCACGGGAAGTTTCAAGGAGCGCCACGGCTGCGCCGGGGCGCTACCGCGCGCGGGGATTGGGGGCCATCTCGGCCTCCCATCTGAGACAATCGCGCCATGCCGAAATTGCGCGTGGGCGTCATCTTCGGCGGCCGCTCCGGCGAGCATGAGGTGTCGCTGGCCTCCGCCGCCTCCGTGATGGCCGCCCTCGAACAGCGCGGCCACACCGTCGTGCCCATCGGCATCGCACGAGACGGCCGCTGGGTGGCGGGCGGCGACCCGCTACGCGTGCTGGCGGGCCAGGCGCGCGTGGCGTTGCCGGGAGGCGACGTTGCGGACGCGGTCAAGAAGGCGCTCGCCGATCGCGCGGACAGCCGCGGCATGGCGGGGACGGACGCGGCGCTGGCGCGGATCGAGCCCGCCGGCAGCCTGCCCGTCGAGTTGCGTCAGGCGCTCGACATCGTCTTCATCACCCTGCACGGCCCCTATGGCGAGGACGGCACCATCCAGGGCCTCCTCGAGATGGCCGACGTGCCCTACGTGGGCGCAGGCGTGCTTGCCTCCGCCGTCGGGATGGACAAGGCGGCGATGAAGGCGGTCTTCGCCGCCCACGGCCTCCCGCTGGTAGAGTACACGGTCGTTCTACGCCGAGAATGGCGCAAGGAGCCGGCGCAGGTGCGTCAGCGCGTGGTGGAGGTCACCGGATTCCCCTGCTTCGTGAAGCCGGCCAACCTGGGCTCCAGCGTCGGCATCAGCAAGGTGCGCGAGGCCGGCGAGCTGCCGGCCGCGCTCGACGAGGCGGCGCGCTACGATCGCAAGATCGTCGTGGAGCGCGGTGTGCGCGCGAGAGAGATCGAGGTGAGCGTGCTCGGCAACGACGAGCCCGCCGCCTCCGTCCCGGGTGAGATCACCTACGGCGCGGAATGGTACGACTACGCCACGAAGTACGCCGAAGGGCAGGCGAACGTCATCGTGCCGGCGCCGGTGAGCGCGGCCATCACCGCCCGCCTGCAAGAACTGGCGGTCGCTGCCTTCCGCGCGGTCGATTGCGCGGGGATGGCCCGCGTCGACTTCTTTCTCGAGGGCGAGCGTGTGCTCGTCAACGAGATCAACACCATCCCCGGCTTCACCTCCACCAGCGCCTACGCCCGCCTGTGGGAAGCCTCCGGCGTCGCCTACGTCGACCTCGTCGAGCGCCTGGTGCAGCTCGGTCTCGAGCGTCACGCCGACACGCGCGGCGCCGGCGCGTGAGCACGGATGTCGTCATCACCGGCGGGGGCACCGGAGGCCATACGTCGCCGGGGCTCGCGGTCGCGGCCGCCTTGCGCGACCGTGGCTTCGAGTGCGTGTGGATCGGCAGCCGCGACGGCATCGAAGCGCGTCGGGCGCCCGCTTACGGTATCCCCTACATCGCCATCGCCACCGGCAAGCTGCGCCGCTACTGGGCCTGGCGCAATGTCACTGACCTTGCCGTCAACGTGCCGGCGGGGATCCTCCAGGCGCACGCCGCCCTGCGGCGAGTACGTCCGCGGGTCGTCTTCGCCACCGGTGGCTTCGTCGCGCTGCCCGTCGCCCTCGCCGCCGCCGCCCTGCGCCAGCCACTGATCATCCACGAGCAGACGTCTGTGCCCGGGCTCGCCAACCGCATCGCAGCGCGGTTGGCACGGCGAGTGGCCATCACGTTTCCGGACTCCGCACGGTCCTTTCGGGCGGACAAGGTCGTGCTCACCGGTAACCCGCTGCGGCCCGAGCTGAGAAACGGCGATCGCCAGGAGGCCGTGACGCGCTTCGGGCTGGATCCGGCGTTGCCGCTCGTCTACGTGACGGGCGGTGCCCTCGGCGCCCGCACGCTCAACCGCGCCGTGGGCCAGATCCTCGCCCCCCTGCTGGAGCACGCGCAGGTCATCCATCAATGCGGTGACAACGCGGCCACGGAGGACAGGCGCTGGCTGAAGGAGCGCCACGCCGAGCTGCCGCCTGCGCTCGCCGCGCGCTACACGGTGGTGCCCTACGTCGGCCCCGAGCTGGCCGGCATCTACGCGGCGACCTCGCTCATGGTGGCGCGAGCGGGCGCGGGCACGGTGAACGAAGCCTGCCAGCTGGGCGTGCCTGCCCTTTACATCCCGCTGCCCGGCACCAGTGGAGACGAGCAGACCGCCAACGCGCGCCTCGTGGGTCGCGCGGGCGGCTGCTCGATCCTCCCCCAGGCAACGCTGACACCCGCGCTCCTGCT
The DNA here is from genome assembly GCA_046712525.1 of Candidatus Rokuibacteriota bacterium. GTDB lineage: Bacteria > Methylomirabilota > Methylomirabilia > Rokubacteriales > CSP1-6 > JBBDXO01. The sequence goes on along the minus strand of JBKKCN010000214.1, from coordinate 4,144 downwards.
TGAGCGCATCCAGAGCCTGCTCGCTGACGCCACGCGCCTCAAGGAAATGGCCGAGAGGGCGCGCACGGTGGCGATTCCGGATGCGGAGACGCGTATTGCGGACCTGCTCGACGAGGTCATACGCTCCGAGGGGGGCGGCCGTTGAGATCGCCACGCATCGGGCAGGCACCGCAGAGCGGAATGGTCCGACAGTACTCCTGGCCCACGGCGACGATGAGCGCGTGCAGCTCGTTGAACAGCGCCGGATCGGACGGCAGATGCGCTTCCACGAACGCGCGCGTCTGCTCGTAAGTCGTGCCGGCGGGCAGCAGCCGATGCCGGGCGAGGATGCGGCGAGCGTACGCGTCGGCGACGAACACCGGCCGCCCTGCCGCGTACAGAAGGATCGCATCCACCGTCTCCGGCCCCAGCCCCGGCACGGCCAGCAAATCGCGGCGCAGGGCCGCCAGCGGCGCGCGCCGCAGGGGCTGAAAGCGGCCACCGAAGCGATCGAGCAGCCAGCGGGTGAAGTCGAGCAGCCGCTTCGCCTTGAGGCGATAGGTACCCGCGGAGCGGATGAGCGCTGCGACCTCGTCCTCGCCAAGCGCGGCGAGCCGGGCGGGCGTGAGCATTCCCTGCCGTCGGAGCGCCGCCACGCCGTGCGCGGCGTTTCTCCAGGCCGTGTGCTGCGTCAGGATGGCGCCCACGGCGACCTCGAAGGGCGTGCGCCCGGGCCACCAGCCCTGAGGGCCGAAGCGAGTCAGCAACGCTCTGTGGAGCCGCAGCAGCCGCGCTTTGACGGCGTCGCGGGGCGGGCCGGGAATACGGCGCCACCCCGGCAGCATCGGAGGCGCTGAGCGCGTGCTGGGGCTCATCGTCCTGCTCCAGGCGCTGACGGTGGTGATGAGCGGCCCCGCCACCTCACCCGAGTATCTTCCCCTGCGCGTGGCCGAAGCCGAGGGCTTCTTCGCGCGCGAGAATCTCGCCGTGACCCTGCGGATGACCCGCGCCGAGCCCGGCGCCGCCGAGGCGCTCGCACAGGGCCAGGCCGATCTCGCCGCCACCTCTCTGGACGCAATCTTGCGATTCGGGCCGCGCGCGGGTAACCAGGCCGCGCGGCTCGTCTTCGGCCTCACCGCGGCGCCGCCTGTCGTGCTCGTGGTGCCCGCCAGCCAGACCAGCCTCGTGAAATCGATCGAGAGCCTGCCCGGCACGCGCGTGGGGCTCAGCACGCCGGGAGCGCCCGAGCAGGCGTGGTTCGCCTGGCTGCTCGCGAAGTGGGGCTTGAGCGTAGCGGACGTGTGGATCGTCAGCCACGGCTCGCGCGGGTTGGCGAGTGCGATGGAGACGGGCGACGTGCACGCCGGGCTCATGCACGAGCCGCAGGCGACACGACTGCTCGGCGGCAGCGAGGCGCTGGTGCTCGCGGATCTGAGGACACCCGGCGCCGTCAAGGACGCCCTCGGCACGCTCACCGTGAACGCTGCCGTCTTCATGCGCGCTGACCGCCGAGTGTCCGATCAGAATCTGCAGGCGTTCGCCCGCGCCATGCTCGCCGCCGAGCGCCGCATTGCCGTTGCCACGCCGCAGGCGCTCGCCGCCCGGCTCGCCAAGAGCGTGACCGTCCCCGCCGATGATTTCGAGACGCGGCTGGCGGCGACGCGGGGCGGCTATCTCACGAACGGGCTCGTGAGCGCCGAGCAGCTGCAGGAGACGCTGTCGCTGATCCGCGCCCATCAACCGATGCCGGCCACGGCGCGCCTGCCGCGGCCGGAGGACATGCTGCACCTGGCTCCGCTGCGGCGGGCGCTCACCGCGGCGCCGAGGTGAGCGCGCCGAGTCTCTCCAGCAGCCGGCGCGTCTCGTCCACCGGAAGCCCCACCACGTTCGTGTAAGAGCCGCTGACGCCGGCCACGAGTGCCCCTCCGCGCTCCTGGATCGCATAGGCGCCCGCCTTGTCGAGCGGCTCTCCGCTCGCCACGTACGCCGCGATGTCCGCGTCCGTGTAATCGGCCATCTGCACACGGGTGATCACGGCTTCGGCCGCTTCGCGCCCGGTGGCGGCGTCCACGGCCGCAATGGCGGTGATGACCTCGTGCCACCGCCCACGCAGCCGGCGCAGCATCGCCGCGGCGTCCGCCGCATCGCGCGGCTTACCGAGGGCTTCGCCGTCGATGACCACCAGCGTGTCGGCGCCGAGCACGACACCCTCACTGAGGCCAGCCGCCACCGCCCGCGCCTTGCGCAGAGCCAGTTTTGCCGTTGCCTCCGGCAGCGGACCGGGATCGAGCGTTTCGTCCACGTCGCTAGGCATCACAGTGAAATCAGCGCGAAGACGGCCAAGCAGCTCGCGCCGGCGTGGGGAGGCGGAAGCGAGTATCAGGCGAGGGAGAACGCTCCCCTCGTCTCGCGCGGGGCGTTCAAAAATGTTCAGATCCTGCGAAAGAATATCGAGGAGCGTCACGGCTTTGCCGGCACGGTGCCGAGCGTTGAGGGGGCTTGGGGGGCCCTTCGAGGCCCCCATCACAACCAGACGGGCGTTGTTCAGCGCCCCGTGCTAGGTGACGATGAGGGGGTGAGCGTCCGTCACGACGCGCGTCTGCGCGTCGATCTGGGTGCGGATGAACTTGGGCAGGCCGAAGCTGTGCTGGTGCGCCTGGCCGTCCCAGTAGGTAAGCGGACCCTTGATGCGCTCCGCCACCAGCTTGTCGACCATCTCGACCGTCTGCTTGCGTGGATCGATCTTCTTGGTGGCGGTGATGAAGCCCCACGGCGTGCCGAAGCAGGAGATGAAGGCCTGGTAGCCCGCCACCACGGGAAAGACGCCGCGCAGCGTGCGGTGGATGGCCGTGAAGAAGTTCAGCTCGCCCACTTTAGTCATGCCCGCCTGCATGGTCATCGCGCCGCCCGGCGTGAGCCGGTCGCGGATGAGCGTGTAGAACTCCTTGGTGAAGAGCATGCACGCGGGGCCCTCTTCCAGGGGCTCGACGAGGTCGATCGAGATGAAATCGAACCGCTCCGACGTCTTCTCCAGGTAGGCGCGGGCGTCCTCGTGCCGCAGCTCCGTGCGCTTGTCCTCGAAGGCGCCCTGGTGCATCTCCGGGAGATGCTTCTTGCAGAGATCGACCACTTCGCCGTCGATGTCGACCATGACCGCCCTCTTGATCGAGGGATATCTCAGGACCTCCCGGAGCGTGGCGCCCTCGCCACCACCGATGATGAGCCCGGACTCCGGCTTGGTCTCGCACGCCAGCATCCCCGGATGGACGAGCGCCTCGTGGTAGATGAACTCGTCAGCCTGGCTGGACTGGATGCGCCCGTCGAGCACGAGAGCCTTGCCATAGGAGGCGGTCTCCATGATCTCGACGTGCTGGAACTTCGTCTGCGCCTCCACGATGGTCCGCACGATGGCATGCATATGCCCCTCGACGGACGTCGTGGTCTCGAAGAACCACTTGTACGACTGCGGATTGATCAACTGACGGGCACCGTGACCGCCGCCGGCGCCTTGTTGACGATGGGCACCGAGGGGTTGAGGAACATCCCGCGCTGCACGTCGACGACGGAGGTGCGCTCGGCCTTGAACTCCTCCACCAGGTAGTTGGCGGCGACCTCCGGCTGAAGCACGTCGCCACAGGAAAAGATGTCCACGGCCGCGTACCGGTACTCCGGCCACGTGTGGATGGAGAGGTGGGACTCGGCGATGACCACCACGCCGCTGACCCCGAACGGGTTGAACTCGTGGAAGACGACGTCCACGATCGTCGCCTGCGCCCGCTTCGCCGCCTCGACGAGGGCCGCTTTCACGGACTCGAGGTTGTTGATGGCGTCAGAATCGCAATCGAACAGCTCGAGAAGCAGGTGTCGCCCCAGTGCGTTCAATCGTATGACCCTCCCTTTCCCGATCCGGCCATCTACCGCACCTCTCCTGCGACGGATGCTCTCGTCGCCGTTAGCGCCAAAGAATTTTTTTTGCCGCAATTGAAATGTATGGTCCGTTTCTTGCCATTGCAAGGAAAAAACGTTGCTTGCGGGAAATTTTTGACCTCGGTGGCGGCGCGCCGACGGTTCCGCGAGGCGGCGGCGGCGGACGCCGCGCGCGCCTTTCCGCTCCTGAAAGAGGTCGCGCGCGCTCGCAGGCGGCCGCGCACGGCAGGGACGAACG
>JBKKCN010000213.1:0-9285 GCA_046712525.1 Candidatus Rokuibacteriota bacterium | reverse complement strand
CGCCTGCGCGCGGGGGCGGGGCCGTGCGGCCGGGGCCCCTCGCCGGCCATGTCCAGGTACGTCATCCGCCGCGTCGCGCTCGCGGTCCCAGCCCTGCTGGGTATCAGCCTCGTGCTGTTCACCGTGCTCGCGCTGGCGCCCGGGGACCCCTTCGAGGAGCTGGTCACCAACCCCAACGTGCCGCCCGAGGTGACGGCGCGCCTGCGGGCACAGCTGGGTTTGGATGACCCGGTGCTCGTTCGCTACGTCCGCTGGCTCGCCGCCATGGTCCGCGGCGAGTGGGGATTTTCGTTCACCAGCCGCATGGACGTCGACCAGCTCATCCTGCAGCGTCTGCCCACGACCCTCTGGGTCCTGGGCGCAGCCCAGCTCCTGGGCATCCTCGTCGCCGTGCCGATCGGCACGCTGTCGGCCATGCGGCCCTACTCCGTCTTCGACCAGATCGCCACGACGCTCGCGTTCATCGGCTTCTCGCTGCCCACCTTCTTCACCGGCCAGCTGTTCATCCTGCTGTTCAGCATCACGCTCGACTGGCTGCCGTTCATCTATCAGGCCGACATCGGCGCCACCGGGTGGCGCTGGTACTGGGAGCACCTGCGTCAGGCCATCATGCCCATCGCCGTCCTGGGTCTCTTCCAGGGCGCGGCGTTGACCCGCTTCGTGCGCTCGTCGGTGCTGGACATGATCCGGCTCGACTACGTCAACACCGCCCGGGCGAAGGGCCTCTCCGAGCGCGTGACCATCGTGAAGCACGTCGTGCGCAACGCGCTGATCCCGGTGGTGACGCTGGTCGCCCTCCAGGTGCCCGCCATCTTCACCGGCGCCGTCATCACCGAGCAGATCTTCCGCGTACCCGGCATCGGCTCGCTGCTCATCGCGTCGATCCTCGCCAACGACACGCCGGTGGTGATGGCGATCACGTTCGTCTTCTCCTGCCTGGTGGTGATGTTCAACCTCGTCGCCGACGTGATGTACGGCTGGCTCGACCCCCGGATCTCGTACCGGTAGGGCGCGATGGCGAATCACACGGCGACCCAGACCGTGGCCCCGGGGCTCCCGATGACAGCGGCGCCGGCCTCGCCCTCGCTGTGGGCCGACGCGCTCCGGCGCTTCCGCCGGCACCGCTTGGCGGTGATGGGCGCTGCCATCCTGGCGGTGATGGTGGTGGCCGTCGTCGCCGGCCCCTTCGTGTACCGGGTCCCGATCGACGAAATCGACTTCGCGGTCAAGCTGCAGGGCCCATCGTCCGCGCATCCGCTGGGCGCCGACGACCTCGGTCAGGACCTCCTGGCCCGCATGCTGTACGGAGGCCGCATCTCGCTGGCGGTCGGCGTGGCGGCGATGCTGATCGCCATCATCATCGGCACGATGCTCGGGGCGGTCTCCGGCTACGTGGGCGGCGTCGCCGACCACATGCTCATGCGCATCACCGACCTGTTCCTCGCGCTGCCCCAGCTTCCGCTGCTGCTGCTCATCGTCTACCTGTTCCGGGACGCGCTGAAGACGGCCCTGGGCCCCGAGGCCGGGGTGTTCGTGATGATCGTCGCCGTCATCGGCGGGCTGCGCTGGATGCCGGTGGCGCGTCTCGTCCGCGCGCAGTTCCTCTCGCTTCGGGAAAAGGAGTTCGTGGAGGCGGCGCGCGGGCTGGGGGCGCCGGCGCTGCGGCAGGTGTGGCGGCACATCCTGCCCAACGCGGTGGGCCCGGTGATCGTGGCCGCGACTCTCGACGTGGCGGCGGCCATCATCGCCGAGTCGTCGCTCTCGTTCCTCGGCCTCGGCTTTCCGCCCGACATCCCGACCTGGGGCCGCATCCTCTTCGACGCCAAGGACAACCTCGACTTCGCCCCGCACTGGGCGCTTTTCCCCGGCACCGCGATCTTCCTCACCGTGCTCTCCATCAACTACATCGGCGACGGCCTCCGCGACGCACTCGATCCGCGGAAAGTCCTCAGCCACTGAGGCGCTCATGACCTCCGACGATCTCTGCTTCACCGCCGCTACCGAGCTCGCCTCGCTCATCCGCCGCCGGCGCGTGTCGCCGCTGGAGATCACGCAGGCGGTGCTCGAGCGCATCGCGCGCGTGAACCCGGCGGTGACGGCGTATTGCACGGTGGCGGCGGAGCAGGCGCTGGAGGCCGCCACCGTCGCCACCGCCGCCGTCAAGCGCCGGGGCGCGCGCCTCGGGCCGCTGCACGGGGTGCCGGTGTCGATCAAGGACCTCGCGCCGACGAAGGGCATCCGCACCACGTGGGGGTCGAAGATCTTCGAGCACCACGTGCCGGAGGAGGACGGCCTCGTCGTGCAGCGGCTGAAGGAGGCGGGCGCCATCGTGATCGGCAAGACGAACACGCCGGAGTTCGGGGCCGGCGCCAATACCGTCAACGCCGTCTTCGGCGCCACGCGCAATCCGTGGAATCGCGCGCTCACCTGCGGCGGCTCTACCGGCGGCGGCGCCGTCGCCCTCGCCCTCGGTCTCGGCCCTCTCGCTCAGGGCTCCGATCTCGGCGGCTCCCTCCGCCTGCCCGCGGCCTTCTGCGGCGTCGTGGGCTTCCGCACGTCACCCGGCCTCGTGCCCGTGTACCCCACGCCGCTGGCGTGGGACAGCATGAGCGTGCAGGGGCCGATGGCGCGCACGGTGGCCGACGTCGCGCTCATGCTCTCCACCATCGCAGGGCCGGATCCGCGGGCGCGCCTGTCGTACCCCGTCGACACACGCGCCCTCGCCGCCGCCACCCGGCGACCGTCCATCAAGGGGCTGAAGATCGCGTGGAGCGCCGATCTCGGTGTCACCCCCGTCGACGATGAGGTGAGGCGCGTCGCCTCCGCCACTGTCCGTGTCTTTCGCTCGCTGGGGGCGACCGTGGACGAGGCGCATCCCGAGTTCGACGGGCTCTTCGAGATCGTGCAGACCACGCGCGGCGCCTCCATGGTGGCGCGCCACGAGGCCAAGCTCGAGAAGTGGCGGTCGGTGATGCAGGACAACCTGGTCAAGAACATCGAGTACGGCCTCACGCTCACCGCCTCCGACATCGGCCGTGCGGAGCGGCTGCGCACGGAGCTGTGGCACCGGCTGCGCGCCTTCTACGACCGCTACGATCTCATCATCACGCCCACGGCCGCGGTGGAGCCGTTCCCGGTGGAGCAATCCTACCCGCGCGAGATCAACGGCAAGGTGATGGAGAACTACATCCAGTGGGTGATGCTGACCTACGCCTTCACCGTCGCCGGCGTGCCGGCCATCTCGGTGCCGTGCGGATTCAGCCGCTCGGGGCTGCCGGTGGGTCTGCAGATCGCGGGGCGGTGGCGGGACGAAGTGGGCGTGCTGCGCGCGGCGGCGGCGTTCGAGCAGGCGGCGCCGTGGGCTGGGAGACGACCGCCGGATCCGGCGTAGCCGTTTTGTCTGCGGCGTGCGAGTTGATCTACGTCTGCAGCGGCGTCCCCTCTCGGAGTGACGTCAGAAGGCGGCGGAGCCAGACGCGGATCATCTGGCGGCGGTAGTCGGCGGATCCCATCAGGTCTGACAGTGGATCGGATTCAGCCGCCGCGGCTTCCGCGGCGGCACGTATTGCGCTGTCGGTCAGGGGTTCGCCGCGTAGAGTTGTCTCAGCCTGACGGGCGCGCATAGGCGTGGGGGCGGCTCCGGCGAGGGCGATTTTGATGTCGTCGCAGCGACGATTGTTGTTGGCCATCACCAAGTGCGCGGCGACCCCGACGAGCGCGCGGTCCTCGGCGGAGCGGGGGCAGAACTTCACGTAGGCGCTTTGGGCTGCCCTCGCGGGCGCGGGGATTCGTACCGCGGTCAGGATGTCGCCGGGTTCGAGCGCGGTTTCGTAGAAGCCGCGGAAGAACTCGGCGGCGGCGATCCTCCGCTCACCGCGCGATCCGGTGGCGGTGATCTCGGCGTCGAGGCAGAGCAGCGCGGGCGCGACATCGGAGGCGGATTCCGCGTAGCAGAGATTGCCGCCGAGCGTGCCGGAAGCGCGGATGGACGGGCTCGCGACGCGGCCCGTGGCTTCGGCGAGAAGCGGCCAGCGCTCGATCACCTGCCGATGACGATGGACGGCCGCGTGAGTCGCCATCGCTCCCACCACGAGATCGTCGTCGTCGATCCGGATGTCGGCGATCCCCGGGATCCGATGGAGCGAGACGAGCCGCTCGGGACGTGCAAGGCCCAGCCGCAGCATCGGCACGAGAGCGGTGCCGCCTGCGACGACTCGGCACTCACCGTCGTGACGGGCGAGGAGGTCGAGCGCTTCGCTGACGGTGGCGGGCTCGGACAGCTCGAATGGAGGCAGGCGCATCAGGAATGCGCCTGTGCGGCCGCGAGGACGGCGGTGATGATCTTCGTGTAGCCGGTGCAGCGGCAGAGGTTGCCGGACAACGCCTCGCGCACTTCATGCTCGGTGGGTGACGGAGTTTCAGCGAGCAACACCTTGGCGGCGAGGAGCATCCCCGGTGTGCAGAAACCGCACTGGACGCCACCCTCGCGGGCAAATGTTTCTTGAAGCCGATCGAGCTGCCCCTCGCGCTCGAGCCCTTCCACCGTTACGAGCGCGCGGCCGTCCAGGCGCGCGGCGAGCACGAGACAGGCGCGCACGGGCTCGCCGTCGAGCAGCACCGTGCACGTGCCGCACACACCTTCGCCGCAGCCGTACTTCGTCCCCGTCAACGCCAGCCCGTCGCGCAGGAGATCGATGACCGTCCAGTGCACGGGGATGCTGGTCCGGCACGGGCGGCCGTTCAGCGTGAACGCCAACTGCCTCATGCGCCCCGCTCGATGGCCGCGCGCACGCGACCGGCAAACTGCCCGGCGAGCTCGCGCGCCTTCACCTTCATGACGGCGTCGCCCACGCTGCCGAGGCGGCCGAGCACCTTCACCTCGCTCCGGTAGCTCACGGAGGTGGCGCCGGCCCCGGAGGGGGACAGCTCCAGCGTGTTGCGCACGTCCACCTGGCTGCCCAGCCGCGTGTCCTCTCCGCGACCCTCGGCCACCAGCCGGTGAGGCGGCTCCACTTCCACGATGGTCATGCGCAGCTCCTGGGTCGTGGAGAGGAAGCCCACCTTGACGGTGAGCCGCACCTGGTACGTGCGCGCGTCCACCACCTTTAGATCTTCGCAGCCGGGAAGGCAGGGGGCCAGGCGCGCGGGATCGAGCAGGAACGCCCACACGACGTCCGGCGGGGCGGCCACCTCGAAGCGCTCCTCGATGACGGGCATCGGTTACGCGCGCGGCTGCATGGCGCGCAGCACGCGCTCCGCCGTCAGCGGCAGGTCCGTCATGCGCGTGCCCGTCGCGCGCGACACCGCGTTCATGAGCGCAGCAGGTGTAGGCGTCATCGCGGGTTCGCCGATCCCCTTCGCCCCGAAGGGGCCGAGCCCGGAGCCCGACTCGAGCAGGATGGTCTCGATCAGAGGCGCGTCCAGCGTGGTCGGAATCTTGTAGTCGAGCAGATGTGGATTCTTGCTGATGCCCTCGTCGAGAATCACTTCCTCCAGCATCGCGTGCCCCATCCCCTGCACGGCGCCGCCCTCGATCTGTCCCGCCGCAGATTGTGGATTGATGGCCTGGCCCACGTCGTAGCACGCGGCCAGGCGCGTCACGCGCGTGCGCCCGGTCTCGGCGTCCACCTCGACCTCCACCGCCTGCGTGCCGAATGTGTAGTCGTTGAAGGGCTTGCCCTGGCCGGTGGCGGGATCGATGGTGGGCGCAAAGGGCGCATCGAACTTGTCGAGCACCTGGACGGGACGGCCCGCCGCCGTCGCCGCCTTGACGATGGCCGCGAAGCCCACCGCGCGGCCGGGCACACCCCGCACAAGAGCACGGCCGTTCTCCAGCTCGACGTCGCCGGGCGCCGCCTCCAGCATCTCCGCCGCCTGGTCGACGAGGTGCCGCTTCAGCGCGCGCGCGGCCACGAGCACCGCGTTGCCCGACATGAAGAGCTGGCGCGTCGCCGTCGTCGTCCCCGCCCGCGGCGTGAAGTGGCTGTCCCGGCCCACCGCCACCACGCGCTCGGGCGGCAGCCCCAGCACTTCCGCGGTGATGGAGCAGAGCGACGACGTCTGCCCGCCGCCGACGTCGGGCGCCGCGCAGCGCACGACGGCGGTGCCGTCGACCTCCATGCCCACCCACGCGCTCGCGGAGTCGTGCGTCCAGCACATGCGGCCGTACGGGGTGAACGACGCGGCGAGGCCGCGCGCCACGCGGGCCGGCCCCGCGCTCTGGCGCGCCGGGCCCAGCGCCTCCCACGCGCGACGCATGGTCTCGCCCAGCATCGGCTCGGACTCGAGCACCTGGCCCGTGGCTATAGAATCGCCCTTGCGCAAGAAGTTCCGCTCCCGCAATTCCAGCGGGTCGATATCGAGCTTCTCCGCGAGCGCGTCCATCTGGCTCTCGTAGGCCATGCACGTCTGGATGGAGCCGAACGTCCGGTAGGCGCTCGCCACCGGATTGTTCGTGTAGACGGTGACGGCGTCCACCTTCACGTGGGGCACGCGATACGGCCCGGCGGCGGTGACGAGGCTGTAGAGGAGCACCCACGGTGAGAGCGCCGCATACGCGCCGGAGTCGGACACGAGGTCGGCCTCGAGCGCGGTGAGCTCGCCCGCGCGCGTGGCGCCCGTGCGGTAGCGCAGCACGTACGGATGACGCTTGCCGTGGCCGATGAAGGATTCTTCCCGGGAAAACACGAGGCTGACGGGCCGCCGCGTCTTCCAGACGAGCAGACCGAGCAGGCACTCGACGGTGACGTCCTCCTTGCCGCCGAAGCCGCCTCCCACATACGCGCCTTCCAGGCGCACGCGGCTGTGAGGCAGGTCGAGCACGTCCGCCACGTCACGGAAGTGCTCCAGCACCTGCGTGCTCACGCGCAGGGTGAGCACGCCCTCGGCGTCGATCCAGCCCACACCCGTCTCCGTCTCCATGTACACGTGGTCCACGAACGGCGTACGGTACGTGTGCTCGACGACGACCTCCGCGCGACGAAGGCCCTCCGTGACGTCGCCCTTGCGCAGATGCCAGCGGCGCAGGACGTTGCCGCCCTCGTGGACGTGCGGCGCCGCGGCGTCGAGCGCGGCGACGGCGTCGTAGATACCCGGCATCGGCTCGTACTCCACGCGCACGAGGTCGGCGGCGGCCGCCGCGGCCTCCGGCGTCTCCGCTGCGATGGCCACCACCGGCTCGCCCTGAAAGCGCACGCGGTCGCGCGCGAGCACGGGCTGGGTGGCGAGGACGGCGCCCGCGGTGGCCTCCGCCATCCGTCCCGGCAGCTCCATGCGCATCTCGTTGCGCGGCACGTCGGCATGGGTCAGCACCGCGATGACGCCGGGCAGCGCCGCCGCCGCCGCGGTATCGACGCGGGTGATGCGTGCGGAGGCATACGGGCTGCGCACGATGCGCGAGTGCAGCATGCCGGGCACGGAGAAGTCTCCCGCGAAGAGCGGGCGCCCGCGCACTTTCTCCCACGCGTCCGCCCGCGGCAGGCTCTTGCCGATGACCCGGTAGCTCACACGTCCCAGCCGCCGTCCACGGTGACGGACTGGCCCGTCATGTTCTTCGAGTCGTCGGAGACGAGGAAGAGCACGGCATTGGCGATGTCCTGGGCGACCGTGACCCGGCGCAGCGCCATCTCGTTTTCGTACTCCTGATACACCTGCTCCGCCGTCCAGCCGCGCTTGCGCGCCTTCTCGCGACAGAGCTTGTCCATGCGGTCGCCCGCCACGATACCGGGGTGCAGCGCGTTGACGTTGACGTTGTGCGGCCCCACCTCGAGGGCGACCGTGCGCGTAAAGCCGCGCAGCGCCCACTTCGAGGACGAGTACGCCGCGCGGTACTTGTAGCCGCGCAGTCCCGACGTGCCGCTGATGTTCAGCACCTTGCCGTACTTCTGCGCGATCATCGTGGGCAGCACGTGCTTGGTGGGCAGGAACGTCCCCACGATGTTGGCCTCGAGCACGAATCTGAAGTCCTCGACCTTGATGTCCTGTACGGGCGTCTCGATGGGCCCCGTCACGCCGGCCGCGTTGACGAGGATGTCGATGCGACCGTACGTCTCCTTCGTGCGCGCCACCAGGCGCTCCACCGCGCTCTCGTCGGTGACGTCGGTGGGCACGACGAGCGCGCGACGGCCGAGCGCCTCGACCTCCTTCGCGAGCTTGTCGAGTGGCGCGATGTCGCGTGCGGCGAGTACCAGGTGGGCGCCTTCGCGAGCGAGGGTGAGGCAGATGTCCCACCCCATGCCCTTGGCGGCGCCGGTGACGATGGCGATGCGGCCGTCGAGCTTCATGCGCGATAACCCTCCAGGCGGTCCTGCGCACGGAGGGCGTCCGGCCGTAACCCCGGTGGGCCGTAACCGCCGCCGCCGCAGGTCTCGATGAGCACCAGATCTCCCTCGCGCAGCCCGATGGTCTCCTTACCGCGCAGCACGCGGGCCGTGGGCCTCCCCGGGTTCAGCGTGATGCGAAAGGGCAGCGCGTCGCGGCCGCCCGCAAGACCATACGGAGGCACGAGCCGCCGCTCGATCATGCTCGTCAGCGTCACGTCGGATGCCATGATGCGGTAGGCGCGACGAAAGCCGAGGCCGCCCCGGTGCGCGCCGTCTCCCCCGGAGCCGGGCCGCAGCGCCTGCTCTTCCACCATCACCGGATACTCTCCCTCGATGACCTCGACGGGCGTGTTCATGACGTTGGACATGTGCACGCGCACGCCGGAGGCGCCGTCCTTGCTCGAGGTGGCGCCCTCGCCGCCGCCGTGGACCTCGTAGAGCACCGCCCAGCGGCCGTCGGCATAGCGCGCGCCGAAGATGAGCAGCCCCGAGGTGGTGGGCCCGCCCGCCGACACGCGGTCGGGCAGCACCGGGGCGAGGGCCTTCATGATGGCGTCCACCACGCGCTGCGAGGTCTCGTGGTTGCCGCCCACCACGGGGCGGTCGGGGTCGGCGCGCAGCACCGAGCCCTGCGGCACGATCACGTGCAGCGGCCGGTAGCAGCCCTCGTTGGGCGGCACCTCCGGCGCCACGAGCGCCTTCATCGCGTAGTAGACGGACGAGCACGCGATGAAGTACGTGGTGTTGACGGGCCCGCGCGCCTGCGCGTCAGTGCCGCTGAAGTCGAAGGTAGCCTCGTCGCCGCGCTTGTCGATCCGCACGTGGATGCGGATGCGATGGTCCTCCACCCCATCGTCGTCCAGCCAGTCCTCTCCTTCCCACACGCCGTCCGGCAGGGCATGGAGCGCGACGCGCATCTGGGCCTCGGACTCCGCGTGGAAGCGCTCGAAGCACGCGGTGGCGG
>JBKKCN010000212.1:0-6788 GCA_046712525.1 Candidatus Rokuibacteriota bacterium | reverse complement strand
CCCCGGGCTGGGGGGCGGGGGCCCGCCCCTTGTGGGCGCGCGCCCGGCCGCGCGCGGGGCACTTGCGCGTCTTGTCGAAGAACGTGCTGTTGGGAGAGACGGGGCCGCACCCCGGAGTGAACTGGCCGTCGTAGGCGACCTGGTTGAGCGCCTCGCGGTCGATCGAGAGCTCGAGGGCTTCGCGCACGCGCGGGTCATTGGCGAGCGGGGTGCCGAGATCGCCGGGCGGATTCGTCTTGCCCGTCTTGTTCTTCAGATTGATCTGGACGGAATTGAAGCCGAGGCCCGTCACGTTGGAGACGTCGAAGCGGCCTTCTTTCTTGAGGCTGGCGGCGTCGCTGGGAGCCACCAGGTGCATCACGTCGATGTCCCCCGAGCGGAGATTGGCCAGGCGCACGTTGTCGTCGGGAATGATGCGGAAGACGATGCGGTCGAACTTCGCCTGTCCCTGGTCGAAGTAGTGGGGAGATTTCTCGACCACGATCCTGTCCTGAGGAATGCGCTCGACGAACTGCCACGGCCCCACGCACACGGGGGCGGTGCCGAACTTCTCGCCGAGCTTGGCGACGGCGGCGGGCGACACCGGCATGCCGGCGCGGTCGGCGAGCTGGGCCGTGAGCGGCGCGAAGGGCGCTTTGAGGCGCAGGCGGACGGTGAGGGGGTCGACGACCTCGACGGCGGTGACCGACTCCAGCTCGCTGCGGCGATTGGAGCCCTTCATGCTCCGGTGCCGGTCGAGGGAGGCAACCACAGCTTCCGCGTTCATGGGCGTGCCGTCGTTGAACTTCACGCCCGGACGCAGCTTGATGGTGACCGTCTTGCCGCCGTCGCTGACGACGGGGAGGCCGGCGGCGAGCTGGGGCTGGATGCGCAGGCTCTCGTCGATCTCGTAGAGCTTCTCGCACATCTGCGAAAAGATGATGCGCCCGACGTACGTGCGCGACAGCGTGGGGTCGAGAATGTCGGGATCCTGGTTCAGCGCGACGACGAGCTGCTTCTTCTGGGCGTCAGCCGTGCCCGGCGCCCCCGCGGTGAGGAGCAGGGCGGCGACGACGAGGCACACGGCTTTCGAGAGGGTCATCGCGCGGCCTCCACGCCGAGCTCGACGAGCTTGGTGGCCGTGGGCACTCCCGTCTTCGGATCCCAGCCCGCCATCTCGTAGTAGGTGTGTCGTGCCGCGAAGAACTGCTCGGGGTCGATGCGCTCGCCCTTCAGGACCCCGTTGCCGAGGCCTTCGTGCAACCGTTGCGGCAGGACGTCGTCCTCCGGCGTGAAGCCCTCGCGCACGTTGAAGAGGCGCGCGAGCGTGTTGCCGCGCTCGCCCACCTTCATGAGCTCGAAGAGGCTCATGTTCCATCCCGTGACCGCGTTGATGTAGCTCACGAGCGGGTCCATCTCGAGCGCGTTGAGGGGCGCGCCCACGAAGTCGCACATGCCGACCGCGTTGTAGAAGGACCAGATCTGCTGGGTGATGAAGAACGCCCGCACCTTCTTGGCGTCGAGGACGAGGGGGTCGAGGGGCTCGATGAGCCCGAGGCCGCCCAGCGGATGTCCTTGCGGATGGAAGCCCGCGTAGAGGGGGTCGTGCGGCGCCTCCATGTGGTCGGCGCCCGTGGGCGACAGCGCGTAGGCGAGCGACAGTCCCTTCTTGCCGCGGGGGTCGTGCATGGGCAGCTCCTGCCCCTTCACGTGCAGCGCGAACCGCTCCGATCCCTTGCCAAGCTGCTCCGCCGCGCGCTTGACGCCTTCGCCGAGCAGCCGGCCGATGCCCTCTCGCTTGCCGATCATGTGCACCAGCGTCTCCAGAGCCTCCACGCTGCCCCACGTCACCTCGAGCCCGCCCGTCATCTCCTTGGTGATGATGCCGTGCTCGTAGCATTCCATCGCGAACGCGATGGCGGCGCCCGTCGAGATCGAGTCAAGGACATACTGGGCATACAGCTGGTTCACCCGCGCGAGGGCATGCAGGTCGCCCACGCCGCACAGCGAGCCGGAGGCGGCGAGGGTCTCGTACTCGGGTCCGCCGTACTTCGGCGTCACGCCCTCGTCCTTGATCTCCACTTCACGCTTGCACGCGACGGCGCACGCGTAGCACGTGCCTCTGTTCACGAGGATGGTGTCGCGCATCGTCTGCCCGCTGATGGCGCGCGCGTGCTCGAAGGAGCCGTCGCGGAAATTGCGGGTGGGCAGGATGCCGGAGGCTTCGAGGGCGAGGACGCCGCCCGCAGAGCCCACCTGGTGGAAACGGTCGGTGGCGCGGTCGTAGTGCTCCTTGAAGAAGACGAGACTCTCTTTCGCCTTGCCCTTGTCGTGGGCGACGGGCGGCTTGCTGCCGCGCACCACCACCGCCTTCAGCTTCTTGGCGCCCATCACGGCGCCGAGGCCGCAGCGGCCGTGAAAGTGCTTGAGCTGGTTCACGATGGCGGCGTACTTCACGCCCCGCTCGCCCGCGATGCCGGTCTGCAGCACGCGGATGCGTTTGTCGCCCAGCTCCTGCTCCAGCCCGTCCTGCACGTCGCCGGAGAGCTTGCCCCAGTAGGCGTCCGCGTCCCGGAACTCCACCTGGTCGTCCTTGATCCACAGATAAACAGGCGTGGGAGAGGAGCCGCGGATGACGACGCCGTCCCAGCCCGCCGCGCGCAGCTCCGGCCCCCACCAGCCGCCGGCCTCGGATTCGCCGAAGGCGCCCGTGAGGGGCGACTTCGCCGCTGCCGTGTAGCGGTTGCTGCCTGACAGCGACAGCCCGTTGATGACGCTCGTCATGAGCACGAGCACGTTGTCGGGTCCGAGGGGATCGACACCCGCCGGCATGTCGCGCAGCAGGATGGAGGCGGCGAGGGCGCCGCCTCCGAGGTGCTGACGCATGACCGTCTCGGGGATCTCCTCGACGCGCGTCTGGCGCGTGGTGAGATCGACGTGCAGCAGCTTGCCGGTCACTGCGGCCATGGCCGCCTCCTTACCTACGAGGTGAACGTCTTGCCTTCGTCCGCCAGGCGATTGAGCAGCGCCGCCGGCTTCCAGGATTCGCCGTGGGTGCGCTGAAACTCGAGCATGCGGTCGCGCATGGCCTTGAGCCCGATGGAGTCGGCCCAGAACATGGGGCCGCCGCGATAGACGGGCCAGCCATAGCCGTATACCCAGATGACATCGATATCGCTCGCGCGGATCGCGATCTTCTCCTCGAGGATCTTGGCTCCCTCGTTCACCATGGGGTACAGGAGCCTTTGGAGGATTTCCTCATCTGAAATCTGGCGTCGCTTGATCCCCTTCTCCTTGGAGACCTCGAAGATGATCTGCTCGACCTCGGGATCGGGGCTCGGGTTGCGCTTGTCGTCGTACTTGTAATAGCCGGCGCCAGTCTTCTGACCGAAGCGGCCAAGCTCGCAAATGCGGTCGGCCACTTCCGCGCGCACGCCGCGCCCCTTGCGGATGCGCCAGCCCACGTCGAGGCCCGCGAGGTCGCCCATCGCGAAAGGTCCCATGGGGAAGCCGAAGTCGTAGAGGACCTTGTCCACCTGGTGCGGCAGCGCGCCCTCGAGAATGAGCTTCTCCGCCTCCTGACCGCGCTGGTGGAGCATCCGGTTGCCGACGAAGCCGTAGCAGACGCCCACGAGGGCGGGCACCTTGTTGATCTTGCGGCCCACCGTCATCGCGGTGGCGATGGCCGTTTTCGACGACTTGGAGCCGCGCACCACTTCCAGCAGCTTCATCACGTTGGCGGGGCTGAAGAAGTGCATGCCCACCACGGATTCCGGCCGCTTGGTGGCGGAGGCGATCTCGTTCACGTCGAGCGTGGAGGTGTTGGTGGCGAGGATGGCGTCCGGCTTCGCGATGGCGTCGATCTTCGCGAAGACCTCCTTCTTCACCGGCATCTCCTCGAACACCGCCTCGATGACGATGTCGGCGTCTGCCATGTCCTTGAAGTCCGTGGAGCCCACGATGAGGCCCATGCGCTTCTCGACGTCGGCGGCGGTGATGCGTCCACGCGAGGCCGTGCCCTCGTAGTTCTTGCGCACGACGCCGAGGCCTCGCTCGAGCGCCTGGTTGGCGACCTCGATGATGGTGACGGGAATGCCCACGTTGGCGAAGTTCATGGCGATGCCGCCGCCCATGGTGCCCGCGCCGAGCACGGCGGCCTTCTTGATCTCTTTTACCGGCGTGTCGGCAGGCACGTCCGGGATCTTCGACGCCTCGCGCTCGGCGAAGAAGAAGTACCGCTGCGCCTTGGACTCGGGGGAGTTCAGCAGCTCGACGAACAGCTCGCGCTCGCGCTTGAGACCCTGATCGAAGGGCAGGGTGGCCGCGGCCTCCACCGCCTTGATGCAGTTCTCGGGAGCGCGGAAGCCGCGCGTCGTCCGGGCCACGGAAGTGCGGAAGTTGGAGAAGACCTCGGGGCCCGCCTTCACCGCGATGTCGCGGATCTTCTTGAGCGGCTTGCCCTCCGCCACCACCGTCTCGGCGAAGGCCACGCCCGCCGCCGTGAGGTCACCGTCCACGATCTCGTCGATGAGCCCGCTCTTCAGCGCGGCCTCGGCGCCGATGGGATCGCCGCTCACGATCATCTGCAGCGCCTTCTCCACGCCCACCACGCGCGGCAGCCGCTGGGTGCCGCCCGCGCCCGGGAGCAGCCCGAGCTTCACTTCCGGCAGGCCGAAGCGCGCGCCCTTGGCGCCCACGCGATAGTGGCAGGCCAGCGTGACCTCGAGCCCGCCGCCGAGCGCGGTGCCGTGGATGGCGGCCACCACCGGCTTGGCGCTGCCCTCGATCATGTCGAGCACGGCATGCAGGCCCGGCTCCGTGGGCGGCTTGCCGAATTCGGTGATGTCGGCGCCCGCGATGAACGTGCGCCCGGCGCACACGATGACGATCGCCTTCGCCTCCGCATCTGCGGCGGCGGCCTTGAGGCCCTCCGCCAGACCCTGGCGCACATGCTGACTCAACGCATTCACCGGGGGATTGTTGACGGTGAGGACGGCGACGCGGCCACGACGCTCGAGATCGACGGACTTGGACATGGCAGTCATAGGGGTCCCTCTCTTCGGGTGAGATAAAGCGGGGCCTATCATACTCCCGGATGGGGCCGCGCAATCGCGCGGCGGAGGCGGTATCGTGGGGGCCGTGTTGGCCCGGGCGCTGATCCTCACCCTGATCGTCAGTCTCCTCACCGTGCCGCTCACCCCCGAGGCGCAGGTGCCCAAGGTCCCCCGCATCGGGTTCCTCGGCTCCTCGGGTGACCGCGCGAAGATCCGTCTCGGGGCCCTCGACCAGGCGCTGCGCGAGCTGGGCTACGTCGACGGCAAGACCGTGCACGTCGAGCCGCGATATGCGAGCGGTGACTTCGACAAGCTGCCCGCACTCGCGGCGGAGCTGGTCCGTCTCCACGTCGACCTCATCGTCGCGGAGGGGGCGCCCGCCGCGCTGGCGGCGAAGCGCGCCACGGCGACGATCCCGATCGTGGCCCGGGGGCAACGTGACGGGACTCTCGGACTTCAACGAGGGAGTGGTGACGAAGCGGCTCGAGCTGCTCAGGGACATCGTCGGTTCGGTCTCCCGCGTGGCGGTCCCGTGGAATCCCACCAACCCCACGAACCCGTTGCAGATGAAGGAGATCGAGACGGCCGCGCGCTCGATGGGCGTCGCCCTGCTGTCGCTACCGGTGAAGGCCCCCGAGGACATCGAACGTGCCTTCGACGCGATGAGGAAGGAGCGGCTCGATGGCCTCCTCACCGTGGGGGACCCCATGCTGGGCACGCACCGCCGGAAAATGGCCGACCTCGCGATCAGGAACCGGGTGCCCTCCATTCACGGCACGAGCGAGTACGTGGACGCCGGTGGTCTCGTGTCGTACGGGACAAATTTCAATGAGCTGTACCGGCGCGCCGCCGTCTACGTGGACAGGATCCTCAAGGGCGCGAAGCCGGCGGATCTTCCCGTCGAGCAGCCCACGACCTTCGAGCTGGTGGTCAACCTGAAAGCCGCCCGGCAGATCGGGCTCGCCATTCCGCAGGCCATCCTCTATCGGGCGGACCGCCTGGTGCAGTAGGGGGGCGCTCTACGAGGTCTTGCGACGCCGCTGGTTCACGTAATCGACCAGCACGTATTCGCCGAGGCGTTCGCGGGCGGTGAAGAAGGCGCGGCCGTGGTTGATGCGGGCCATCTCCTCCACGAAGGTGGTGAGCCAGGAAGAGCGCTCGAGCATGAAGGTGTTGATGGTGATCGCCTCGCGCGTGCAGCGCTGCACTTCCTTCAGCGTCTCCTCCACCGTGCGCCGCGTGGGCGGGTAGGAGAAGTCGGCCACGCCGTTCTCCATGTGCGCGGTGGGCTCGCCGTCCGTCACCATGAGGATCTGCTTGTTGCCGCCGGTGTGGCGGGCGAGCAGACGGCGCGAGAGCATGAAGCCCGCGTGCATGTTGGTGCCCATGTTCCACTCGCTCCACGACAGCGTGGGGAGCTGCTGCACCGTGAACTCGCGCGCGTAGAGCGAGAAGCCGACGATGTAGAGGGCGTCGCGCGGAAACTGGCCGCGGATGAGGGCGCTCAGCGCGAGGGCGACCTTCTTGCCGGGCAGGAAGTAGCCGTTGTTGAGCATGGAGCGGCTCATGTCCAGCATGACCACGGTGGCCGCCTGCGTGCGCTGCTCCGTGCGGAAGACCTCGAAGTCGTCAGGCGTCAGACGCACGGGCGTGCCCGCGCCGTGGCGCTCGACGGCGTTCATCACCGTCTGCTTGAGGTCGAGCAGGAAGGGGTCGCCGAACTCGTAGTCCTTCGTCTCGTCGGTCTGGTCGCCG
>JBKKCN010000211.1:0-5963 GCA_046712525.1 Candidatus Rokuibacteriota bacterium | reverse complement strand
TGAGCGCTGATCCCCCTCCGCCCTCGTCTACGGTGACGCGCTGGGCGTCCGGCTGCCGTTCGTGACCGCGGATGAGCGTCAACGCGAAGCGGCCGCGCGGCTGGTGCTCGACGTGGTGAGGGTCGGGTAGCCTGACGGTCCCTCGCCTGAGCGCGCGGTGCGCGGACGAGCCCAGGAGAATTCGCCTCGACGATGGCGACAAGCAGGACCTGCTCGACTTCCTGTGCTCGCTCTCTACACGAACGTCAGCGGCTCCACGTGTGCCTCGCCGCGCGCGAAGCGCGCCATGTCCAGCGCGCCGGCGTCCTTGGTGACGGCGCGGCCGTGCACGAGCATCTCGGCCATGAGCTGGCCGGCGATCGGGCCGTGCATGAAGCCGTGGCCGCTGAAGCCGGCGATGACGTGCAGCCCCGCCACGCCGGGGATGGCGCTGACGATCCCCGTCTGATCCGGGGTCATCTCGTACAGGCCGGCATACGCGCGCATCAGCTTGGCGTCCGCCAGCGCCGGCGCGCGGTGAATGGCGCGCTCGACCACTCCCGGCTCGAGGCTGCGATCGATCTCCGTGCTGAAGCTGTCGGGCTCGTCCCGCCGCCCGTGGCCGAGCAGGAGCCCGGGACCCTCGCGGCGCAGCGAGAAGTTGCGGTGCGGGTCGATGACGAACGGGGTGGCCGCGGGGATGCGCTCCGCGGGGAACGGCGCGGTCATGAACTTGTGACGTCGGTGCGGGCGGACCGGGATCTCGACCCCGGCGAGCTGGCCCACGACCCCCGACCACGCGCCCGTCGCGATGACGAGGGCGCGGGCCTCGAACGCCCCGGCCGTGGTAGTGACGCCGCTCACGCGATCGCCGTGGCGGATGAAGCCGCGCACCTCGTGCTGTTGCCGGATCTCCACGCCCAGATCGCGGGCGCGGGCGGCGATGGCGGTCGCGCACAGATACGGGTCGGCGTAGCCGTCGCGCGGGGTGTACGTCGCGCCGAGCAGGTCGTCGGTATTGAGATAGGGACAGAGCGCGCGGGTGGCCGCCGCGTCGAGCAGGTCGACGGTGACGCCGAGGCTTCGCTGCAGCGCGACGCTGCGCCGGGCGGTGGCCAGCTCCTCGTCCGTCGCGATCAGGATGAGGTAGCCGTGCTGCCGGAACTGGGGATCGACGCCGAACTCTTCCCGAAAACGCTCGTAGGTGACGATGCTGTGCGTCGTCAGCTCAATGCCCAGGCGGTTCGCGTACTGGTGCCGGATGCCTCCGCTGGCGAGCGCGGTCGAGCCGGAGCAGACGGTGTCGCGCTCCAGAACGATCACCCGCCCCGCGCCGAGCCGCGCCAGGTGGTACGCGGTACTCACGCCCATGATGCCGGCGCCGACGATCACGACCTCTGCGGTGTCCGTCATCGGGCGTCATTTTACCCGCCGCCAGCCAGCCGGAGGGGGGCTTGCTTCGAGGGAGTGACCGCCCATATCGCCAGCACCGCAATCCTGGGAGGTAAGATCATGGCGCGCTTGACGATCAGCGGCAGGACGCAATAGGTCGGCATCAGCCCCAGCACGCCCCTGTTGTGGGCGACCCGGCGACGACCCACCAGCCGTAGCACACCGATGTCCGAGGCATGTGAGCCGACTATGGCAGGACACTCGGAGGGGGGACTTCGTCCCCCTTCCGACGGTCGTCGCGGCCGTAGTTCGGCGGCTCACCGGGCGGATCTGCGGGCACGCATCCCGGCGATCAGCTCTGGGAGTACATCGCGGGCGGCGCCGGTTACGGCGACCCGCTGGACCGGGACCCGGCCGCGGTGCTTGCCGACCGGCTGGACGGCAAGATCTCGGCGGCCGTGGCGGTCACGGAGTACGGCGTCGTGCTGACACCCGACGGGAACTCGGTCGACGAGGTGAAAACGAAAGAGCGCCGCGAGACGCGGCGCCAGACGCGCAGCAGGTAGAAGGTACGCCGGACGCGAACGAGTGTTTCGGGCGCGCCGCGGTCGCAGAACCGGCCGCGGCGCGCGTCTACTTCATCCGCCTACTTGACGGCGATCGGCGCCACCGTCGAGCCGGTGCCGCCCTTGAGCTTGAGCGGCTGGACGACGAAGGCCGCCTCGGACACCTGGTCGCGGGCCATCCCCTCCAGGTCGAGATTCTCCAGCAGGAAGATACCGTAGGTCGTGATGAAGACCTGGTGGACCGGGAACACCAGGTCCTTGTTCGGGTTCGGCCGCACCTCGATGCCCCAGTTGTCGCTGCCCACCAGCATGGGATCGAGCTTCGCTAGCCACTCCGCGGCCGCGATGCCGAGGCCGGGCTGGCCGCTGTTGTACCGCACGTTGTCCTTCAGCCAGAGCTGGCCCCAGCCGGTTCTGATCAGCACGGCGTCGCCTCGCCCGATGCTCACGTTCTGGCGCTTCAGCGCCGCTTCGAGGTCGGCCACCGTGACCTCGTAGCCCACGTCGAGCATCGGCGTGCCCTTGGCCGCGGCCACATCCAGCATCACGGCCCGCGTGACCAGCGCGCCGACCTTCTCCACGCCCAGCTTCGTGAAGCCCGTGCGGGTGGCGATCGCGTCGGTCTTGTTGCAGTTGTACAACTCGTCGGCGATCCCGATGTGAGGCAGCGCGTCGAACTGGGTGCCGACCTGCCCCAGCTCGGTGGTGACGGTCTCTTCGTTGCCGCGGAGCTGGTTGGGGCCGAACGGCGCCCCGGTGCGCAACGTGTACATGTTGAACTTGCGGATGCCGAACAGCGGCATGGCCGGCTCCAGCTCGCGACCAAGCTCGTAGACCTTGCCCTCCTTGACGAGCCGGACGGCCTTCATCACCGTCTCGGCCGTCATGTGATTGGCGGCGCCACGCTCGTCAGCCGCGCCCCACTTCGACGGACACCGCTGGTTCGAGGGGAGCGGCTTCCAGTCCTGCGCCGCCGCCGCGGTGGCGCCGAAGAGCACGAGGCCGAGGCTAGCCGAAAGGAAGCGGATTCTCTTCGTCATGGCGGACTCTCCAGGCTAGGTGTTCGCTGCAATGGATTCTGAGCGACATTCAGAGCGTAGCCAACTCTAGCACCCTTCCGGCGGCGATCGCCCCGCCCGTGGGCTCCATTCCCGTGACGTAATCTGCCAGACTCGGACACCGGCCGCCCCAGGAGCCGCTGCCAGCCGCCCCAGGAGCCCGCTGCCACAGAACCCTACTGATCACGCGCCGGGAACTCCCCGTGTCTTGCTTCGGCACCGGCGGCGGGGCAGACTCGAGCGACTCCCGGACGACCTTCCCGCGAGGGCATGGACGGTGGGACGGCACCTTCGTCATCTCAGGGTGAGAAGTCCGACTGAGGAGGCTGCGGTGACGGCGATCCAGGCGATGCCATCGATGGAATGGCTCGACCTGCTCGGGCCCTCCGAGTGGGAATCGTTCTGTCGAGCTAAATTAGATGAACCCAAGAGCGGGACCTTCGCTCACGAGCGAGCTCAGCCGCTTCACCTCCCCCGACTCCTACACCCCAGGCACCCCGCCGAGAAGATCCTGACCTCGAAGAGTGTGCTCGAAGGCGAGACGGGTGGTCGCCCCCGACGCGACTCAGACCGCGCCGGGCGGGCCGCGGTCCAGCCGGACCGGGGTCACCAGCTCGTTGCGCACGCCGGCGGCACCGGGCACCGCGCTCACGAGGTGGTGGGCGATCCCCGCGTGCTCAGCGTCGTGGACCGTGCCGCTGACGGAGAGGTAGCCGTCGCGGCACGCGACCGTGATGGTCAGCGCCCGGGTGATCGGATGGGCGAGCAGCGCCGCCTTCGCCTGAGCGGCCAGGCTCAGGTCGCGTAGCTCGCGGCGCGACTCCGGCGTCGGCTGGAACCTCGGCTCGGCCATGAGCTCGCGGATCAGCCGGAGCGTAGGCGACATAAAGGGCCTTATCGGTGCGCCCATGGTGCGCGCGGCGCGCTCCGGTTCATCCTTGGCCTTACGTACAGTGCGGACATCGGGCCTCTCAAGCGATTGTGCGCGAGGCGAGCAGTCCGGCGAGGCGCGCCGGCGCTCGCTGACGCCCCTTTGAACAGACGGCGACCAAGGCTCGCCGGTGGGCGGTCGGTCAGACCTGGGCCGGGAGAGTCGCCGGCCCTCGTGTGCCGAGAGGCGGCGCGCGGTCGGCCCGTTCGGCGGACGCCGCGAGGTGATCGAGGATCGCGCGAATGGCGACCGGATCCTCGATGGTGCCGAGCAAGCGGAGACGCCCCCCACAGCGCGGGCAGGCAAGCACGTCGATGTCGAAGGCGCGGCGCATGAGACGCGCGCACCGGCGCGAGGCCCGAGCGCGATCCGGCCCTGGATCGAGGCGCTGCTGATGCCGGCCAGCGTCGGCGATACCTCCGCGACCGGGTCCGGTCGTGAGAGATCGCCGGCGCTCGCGTCGAAACCCCGGCGGCGGAGCAAACGACACACCCGCGTGTAGATCATTGCCAGGACGACGCCGACCTCGTCATCCGTCGGCGGCGGCAGAGGTCGGAAGTGCAGCGTGCCTCCCTCACCGTCCGTGAACACGCCGTCGAGCACGAGCGTGTGGAAGTGGACGTTGAGGTTCAGTCCGCCCCCGAATCGCTGGATCACCGTCACGCAGCCCGAGTGGCCGTCGCGAAGGCCACGCCGACGGCCGCGTCTTCGCTGAAACGACAGCAGCACGCGCGCGTAGACCGCGAGCGGGGAACGTCGCCGGCACGTGTTCCGAGCGTGGTGCCATCAGGGAGGCGAATTAAAGTCCCCGAGGTTGTCGCGTTCGGTCAACTTTCTGCCTCATTTCAGGGGCCGCGGTCAAAATCTACGCCGCACGGCCACCCCCGCGCTACCCTGTCCGCATGATGCCCGCACGCCTCCCCGCCCTCTCCGACGCCATGCCCACCACGCGCGGGCTCAACTTCTTCCTCGAAGACCGTCACCTCGACCGTTTGTGTGCCGCGGTGATGGGCCGCGAGATCTACGAGCGGGCGCGCCCGCACCTCGTGGACCTCGGCGCGGTGGCGGGCGACGAGCTGGACTCGCTCGCCGCGCAGGCCGACAAGCACCCGCCCGTGCTGCGGCCCTACGACGAGCGGGGCGCGCGCGTGGACGTGATCGACTTCCACCCCGCGTATCATGCGATGGAGCGCCTGGCCTTTTCACGCTTCGGTCTCGCCGCCATGTCGCATGTGGACGGCGTGCTCGGCTGGCCCGGGCGCGTGCCGCACGTGGTGAAGTACGCGCTCTCGTACCTGTTCGCACAGTCTGAGTTCGGCCTGCTCTGCCCCGTCAACATGACGGATTCCACCGCGCGCATGCTGCGCCGCTTCGGCAGCGCCGCCCTCCAGGCGGCGTACGTGCCGCGCCTGACCACGCTGGAGTACGAGCAACTGTGGCAGGGCACGCAGTGGATGACGGAGAAGACCGGCGGCTCCGACGTGGGCGCGCTCACCACCGTTGCCCGCCCCCACGGCGACGGCACGTGGCGTCTGTGGGGCGACAAGTGGTTCTGCTCCAACGCCAACACGGACATGGCGGTGACGCTGGCGCGCCCGGAGGGCGCCCCCGCCGGCACGAAGGGGCTCGGCATGTTCCTCGTGCCCAAGCGGCTGCCGGACGGGACGAAAAACGAGTGGACGATCAACCGGCTCAAGGACAAGCTCGGCTCGCGCTCGATGGCGACGGGGGAGGTGACGTTCGCCGGTGCCGTCGCCTACGTGGTGGGCGACGTGGCGAGCGGCTTTCACCAGATGATGGAGATGGTGAACAGCTCGCGCCTGTCGAACGCCATGCGCTCGGCGGCCATCATGCGCCGCGCGCTGCTGGAGTCCATCGTGCACGCGCGCGGCCGCGCCGCCTTCGGCGATGCTCTCTTCGACAAGCCGCTGCTGCGCCAGAATCTGCTCGAGATGCTCCTCGACAGCGAGGCGGCCGCCGCCGTCGTCCTGCACGGGGCGACCATGTTCGATGCGTGGGACGCGGGCGATGCGGAGG
>JBKKCN010000210.1:0-5539 GCA_046712525.1 Candidatus Rokuibacteriota bacterium | reverse complement strand
CGTTGTCGAGCGCGGTGAACTCCCGGAAGATGCTCGTGATCTGGAAGGAGCGGGCGAGGCCGAGCCGCGAGCGCGCCGCCGCCGCGAGCCTGGTGATGTCGGCGCCGTGGAGCCGGATGGCGCCCGCATCGGGCCGCAGATCGCCGGAGAGCTGGGCGATCAGCGTGGTCTTGCCGGCGCCGTTGGGACCGATGACGGCGAGCGTCTCGCCCTCGGCCACCTCGAGGCTCACGTCGTCGGTGGCCACGATGCCCCCGAATCTCTTCTGCAGCCCCCGCACGGCGAGCAGCGGCTCAGCCATCGCGGACCGTGCCCGCCGGCAACAGGCCGTAGAGACCGCGTCGCGCGTAGAGCACGACGAGCACCAGCAGCGGACCGAGAATCACCTGCCAGTGTACCGTCCACGCCGACAGCAGATTCTCGAGGAGGAGGAAGGCGGCCGCCCCCAGCACCGGGCCCACGAGCGTGCCCATGCCGCCGAGGATGACCATGACCATGATCTCGCCGGAGCGCGTCCAGTGCATGAAGCTCGGCGTCAGGTACTCGGTCTGATTCGTCAGCAGCGCGCCCGCCAGCCCGCATACCGCGCCCGCCATCACGAAGGCGGCCAGCTTGTACCGGAGAGTGTTGAATCCGATCGCCCGCATCCGTGCCTCGTTCGACTTCGAGGCGCGGATCACGACGCCGAAGCGCGCCTCCATCACGCGGTGGCCGATCCACAGCAGCAGCACCAGCACGGCGAGAACGACGTAGTAGAACGTGTACGGTTCCGCGAGGTCGATGGGCCCGCCCAGGTGGCTGCGGCGCGCCAGCCGCATGCCGTCGTCACCGCCCCACGCCTCGACGGAGATGCCCACGTAGTAGAGCATCTGCGCGAAGGCGAGGGTGATCATGATGAAGGACACACCGCTCGTCCGCAGCGAGATGAACCCGATGACGAGCGCCGCCAGCGCCGACAGCAGCATCGCGAGCGGCCACTGCACCCACGCGCTGTGGATGCCGTACAGCGCCGGCACCGCCACCGCGTAGGCGCCGACACCCAGGTACGCGGCGTGGCCGAAGCTGACCATGCCCCCGAAGCCGAGAATGAGATCGAGGCTCACGGCCGCGATGGCGAAGATCATGATGCGGCGGAAAAGGTCGAGATAGAACGGCTCGTTCACGATCCCCGCCACCACGGGAACGAGGCCGAGGACGGCGACGATGACGGCGAGCGTGATTACGCGCGTGAGGGTGGGCGTCACGTCAGCCGCGGGCCGCCGGGAATAGTCCCTGCGGACGGAAGTAGAGGACGGCCGCCATCAGAACGTAAATGAGCATGGAAGCCAGCGCGGGGCCCGCGCTGTCCGCCGCGGACGGCGACAGCACGGTGGCGAGCAGCGGCTTGAGGAAGGCGCGCCCCAGGGTGTCCACCATGCCGATCAGGATGGCGCCCGCCACGGCGCCGCGGATCGAACCGATGCCGCCGATGACGATCACGACGAGCACCTCGATCAGGATCTCCTCCCCCATCCCCGGCTGCACCGTGTAGATGGGCCCCGCCATGAGGCCGCCGAGGCCGGCGAGAGCGGCGCCGAATCCAAACACCACGGTGTACAGCCGGCGGATGTCGACGCCGAGCGCCGCCACCATGGTGCGGTTACTGGCGCCGGCCCGGATGAGCATTCCGAGGCGCGTGCGAGTGACGACCACGTACAGCAGCAGCGCCACGCCGAGACCGACGAGGATGATCGTGGCCCGATAGATGGGGTAGCGCAGGCCGGGCAGGATCTCCACGAACCCGCTCAGCGCGGGGGGCACGGAGGTGAAGAGCGCGGCGCGCCCCCACACGATGCTCACCGCCTCGTTGAAGAACAGGATGAGGCCGAAGGTCGCCAGCACCTGATCCAGGTGGTCGCGCTCGTAGAGCTTGCGGAGCGCGATGACCTCCACCAGCATGCCGATCGCGAGCGTGGCCGGTAACGCGAGCGCCACCGCGGCGAGAAAGGAGCCCGTGGCGGCGAGGAAGGCGACGGCGAGGTAGGCGCCCACCATGTAGAGGGAGCCGTGGGCGAGGTTCACGAGGTTCATGATGCCGAACACCAGCGTGAGGCCGGCCGCCATCAGAAAGAGCATGACGCCGAGCTGCAGCCCATTCAGGCACTGCTCCACTACCAGCAAGGGACTCACGGGAATCCACTGCCAGACGGTGCCGGCAAACGAAAGGGGCGCGGCTTTGCCGCGCCCCTTTCCGCGGACACGCGGCGCCGCGCTACCACTTCATCGGGCACTCGTGAGCGTAGGCGTCCTTGTGGTTCTCGAAGACCGTCTTTTGGATCTGCATCTCGATGTCCCCACCCGTCTGCACCGCCTTGAGGAGGTAGAAGTTCTGGATCGGGTGGTGATTGTTGTTGTACTTGTACGAGCCGCGCGTCGACTTGTAGTCCGCCTTGCGCATGGCGGCGATCATACCCTTCTTGTTGCCGAGGTCGCCCTTCACGGCGCGGATGGCAGAGTCGATGAGCATGATCCCGTCGTAGCTCTGCGCGCCGTAGAACGACGGCGTGTAGCCGAACTTCTTCTTGAAGTCGCTCACGTACTTCTGGTTCGCGTCGTTCTTGAGGTCCGGACTCCAATAGCGCGTCTCGAAGTTACCGAGCGCAGCGTCCTTGACGGCAGGAAGGGAGATCTCGTCGACGGTGTACACGGAGTACAGGGGGATCTGCTCGCGCAGGCCGGCCTGGGCGTACTGCTTGAGGAACTGGATGCCCATGTCGCCCGGGTAGAACACGAACACGGCCTTGGGGGCGGCGGCGCGCAGCTGGCTGATCTCGGCCTGGTAGTCCTGCTGGCCGAGCTTGGTGTAGACATCGCCCACGATCTTGCCTTTGAAGTACCGCTTGAAGCCGGAGATCATGTCCTTGCCGGCGGCGTAGTTGGGCGCCATCGCGTACACGTCACCGAGGCCCTGGTCCTGCATGTACTTGCCCATCGCCTCGGGCGTCTGGTCGTTCTGCCACGAGGTCGTAAAGAACAGCTCGTTGCACATCTTGCCCGCCAGCTCGTGCGGCCCCGCGTTGGTGCCGATCATGAAGGTGCCCGCGCTCGTCACGGTGGGCGCCACCGCCAGCATGACGTTCGACCAGATGATCCCGGACACGAAATGCACGCGGTGCTTCTTGAGCATCTCGTCGGCGAGCTGCTTGCCCACGTCCGGCTTGCGCTGGTCGTCGCCGTAGATGATCTCCACGTCGAGCCCGCCCACCTTGCGGCCGAGGTGATCGAGCGCCATCTCGACGGAGTCCTTCATGTGCTTGCCAATGATCCCGGCGGGGCCGGACAGCGATGTGATGAAGCCGATCTTGACGGTTTCGGCCGACTGCGCCTCGAGCGCGAGGAAACCGGTGAGAAGCATGACGAGGATGACGCGGATCGTTGTGCGCACGGTGACTCCTCCTGTTACGACGGGTGGAGAGCGCCGGGATTTTAGCAAAGCGCTCAGGCCGAGTCCAGCGGCGGACGGCTACGCACGCGCACCGGATGCGAGTGAAATCACGTAATTGCCGCTTCCGGAAGACGGTCCGTACGCGTGCACGGTGGCGTCAAAGCGCTCGCCCGTCTCCATGAGCGCGCCCAGCATCATCGCGAGGTGCCGGCCGCCCATCTCGGGCTCCGCGGCCGCCTTGTACTCCGGCAGCCACGCCCAGAGGCCGGCGTAGTCGCCCGCGTCCAGCATCGTCGCGAGGCGGTGGTCCAGCTCCTGCTCGGCGGCGCCGGGCCACTTCTCCGGCCTGCGCACCAGCTTGTGCGACACGCTGCCGCTCGCCACGAAGGCGGCGCGCCGGCCGAGCGCCCTCGCCGCCTTCGCGATGTGGCGGCCCCACGCAAAGCTCTCGTCGAGATCGGCGGAAAGGCAGACCGACACGGGCACCACCGGCACGCGCTGCGTCCTGTCGAGATAACACACGATCGGCATGACGGTTCCGTAGTCGAGCGGGTAGTGCACGTCGTTGGCGAGCGTGCACAGGAGGCCCGCCGCCTTGCCACGGTCCACGAGATCGGAGGCGAGCTCGTAGTCGCCCGGCAGGTCGTACTCCACGCCGTGGATGAGCTCGGGCGCCTCCTGCGCGGTGAGGACCCCGCGGTGGCGCGGTGTGCCGTCCACGACGGTGGGGAAGGTGGTGATGAGGTGACACGAGTTGATCACGATGACGTCGGGCTTCACCGCCGCCAGGTGCCGGCCCTGCTCGACGAGCCCGTCGCGGACGAGCGTGAAGTCGGGGTGCGCCACCTTGCCCGCGAACGCCGCCTCCGGCGTGCAGTAGCGCGGCGTGTGCACGGACAGGTAGACCGCCGCCAGGCTCATGATTCATCCCCCTTGAGCTTGCGGGCCACTTCGTCCGGGATCGGCTTCGCGTGCAGGGACCCGCCGGGCGTCGTGGGGCGACCCACCCACGCGCGCACTTCGAAGCCGGTGGCGCACACGCGCTCCCCCACGGACACCGTGTGCTCCATCCGGAACGTCTTGTCCTTCACCCACGCCACGCGTGAGCGGATGGTGAGCACGTCACCGTAGCGCGCGGGCGACGAGAAGCGCGAACCCGACTCCACGATGGGCACGCCCACGATATCGTACTTCGGGAAGGCCTCCGGCCACGGCAACCCCAACGACGCGAAGAGTGACTCGCAGCCGAGGTCGTACCATTCGAAGAAGCGCGGGTAGAACACGATGCCGGCGGGGTCGGCGTCGCTCCAGCGCACGCGGATCTCTGTATCGGAGCTCGCGCTCACGGTATCGGCACCCGCTCCTTGAGCAGAAAGCGCTGCAGCTTGCCGTTGGCCGTGCGCGGCAGCTCGTCCACGATCACGATGCGGCGCGGCCGCTGGTGCCTGGGCAGCTTCTCGGCCACGAGCGCGGTGAGATCCTCCACGATGCCGTGGCGGGCGGTGCCCGCCGTCCTCGCGGTCGTCACGAAGGCGAACGGCTTCACCAGCCCACCGGCGTCCTCGAAGCCGACCACGCCCGCATCGGCCACGGCGGGATGCGAGCGCAGGACGGCCTCGATGTCCGCAGGCGCCACCCACATGCCCGCGACCTTGAAGAGGTCGTCCTCGCGCCCGGCGTGATGGTAAAAGCTGTCGGCATCGCGCGTGAAGACGTCGCCCGTCCGGAACCAACCGTTTGCGAAGGCGCGCTGGGAGGCGTCGAGCCGGTTCCAGTAGCCCGCGCTCGCGGACGGCGTGCGCACGTGCAGCACTCCCGGCATACCGTCCTCGACCTCCTGGCCCGCGCTGTCGAGCAGCCGCGCTTCCGTGCCCGGCACCGGCGTGCCCGCCGATCCCGCCCGGCTACGCCCGGGCCGGTTGGAGAGAACCATGAAGATGGTCTCCGTCGCCCCCAGGCCGTCGAGGATCTCCGCTCCGAAGCGCTCCTGCCAGCGGGTGTGGATCTCGGCGGGCAGGCGCTCGCCCGCCGACACGAACGCGCGCACGGACCGGAAGGTATCGGGGGCCAGATCGGCCTCCAGCAGGCGCGCGTAGAAGGTGGGCACCGAGAAAA
>JBKKCN010000209.1:0-2706 GCA_046712525.1 Candidatus Rokuibacteriota bacterium | reverse complement strand
GGATATAGCGCGCGGTCGCTCGAGTTCTCACGGACGCCTCACGACTTTCCCGTCGGCGACGTGGAGGCCTTTTCGGAGGACCCATGCGCCCGGAACGAGCGCGTGAGGGCGAACTCCCCCAACCGATGCCCCACCATGTTCCCGGTGACGTACACGGGAATGAACTTCCTTCCGTTGTGGACGGCAAGGGTATGACCGACGAACTCGGGCAGGATCGTGGACCGCCGCGACCAGGTCTTGAGCACCTTCTTCTGGCGAGCGCGGTTCAGCTCCTCGACGCGGCGCTCCAGCCGCTCCTCGATGTACGGGCCCTTCTTCAGCGAGCGTCCCATGTCCCGGCGGCTCCTATTTCGTCCGGCGTGTGACGATGTAGCGGTCCGACGGCCGGGCGCCCCGCCGCGTCTTGTAGCCCTTGGTGGGCTTGCCCCATGGCGTCATCGGGTGATTGCCCTTGCCCTTACCCACGCCACCGCCCAACGGATGGTCGACGGGGTTCATGACCGTGCCGCGCACAGTCGGACGGAAGCCCTTCCAGCGAACCCGCCCTGCCTTGCCGATGGACACGTTCTCGTGATCGAGGTTGCCGACCTGCCCAATGGTGGCCATGCAGTCGAGCTTGACCTGGCGGACCTCGCCCGAGGGCAGCTTGATATTGGCGTGGTCCCCTTCCTTGGCGAGAACCTGCGCCAGCGTGCCGGCACTGCGGCAGAGCTGACCGCCCTTCCCCGGCTGCAGCTCGACGTTGTGCACCAGCGTGCCGAGCGGAATATTGCGGATGGGCAGGGCATTGCCCGGCAGGATGTCAGCCTGGGGCCCGGACATGATCACATCCCCCGGTTTGAGGCCGAGCGGCGCGATGATGTACCGCTTCTCGCCGTCTCGGTAGAACAGCAGCGCGATGCGGGCCGACCGGTTCGGATCATACTCGATGGCCTTCACCGTGGCGGGGATACCGAGCTTCTCGCGGCGGAAATCGATGTCCCGGAGCATGCGCTTGTGCCCGCCGCCCCGATGTCGGACCGTGATGCGCCCGGCCGAGTTGCGCCCGCTGCTGCGGCGCTTCGGCGAGAGCAGGCTCTTTTCCGGTGTCGACTTGGTGATGTCGTCATTGACGACGAACGTCATGTACCGGCGCGCGGGCGAGGTGGGCTTGACGGATCGGATGGGCATGACGCTAGGCTCCCTCTCGGTTGGGCATGATGCTAGGCTCCCTCCACGAGCTCGATCTTGTGACCGGGGGCCAAGGTCACCACGGCCTTCTTCCATCCGCGCCGACGGCCTTCGAAGCGACCCATGCGCTTCCACTTGCCCTCGCGCGAGGCCGTTCGAACGGAGGCCACCTTGACGCTGAAGACCTTCTCCACCGCCTGGCGAATCTCCACCTTGTTGGCGCCCGTCGCCACCTCGAACGTCACCACGTTGAGATCTTCCTTCTGCTGCATGCTCTTCTCGGTCATGAGCGGGCGAACCAGCACCGTCCGGGGATCCTTCATGACCTGAGCGCCTCCTCGAGGGCAAGCAAGGCGGCCTGCTCGAAGACGACACGCCCGTTGCGCATGATTTGATACACGGACGTGTGATGAGGAGTCTCGACCTCGAGCCACGGCACGTTGCGCGCAGCCAGCACCAGCATGGGGCTCAGCGAAGACACCACGAGCAGCGTCGGCGCCGGCTCGATCCCGAGGGCACGCAGCCGGGTCGTGAGCGCCTTCGTCCGAGGCTCGGTGAGGCCGAGTTGCTCCACGACGGCGAGGCCGCCCGCCGCAATCCGGGCGGCCAGCGCCTCGCGCAGCGCGGCCCGGCGCATCTCCGACGGCATCCGCTTGTCGTACTTGCGCGGCGTGGGCCCGAACGGCTTGCCGCCGCCCTTCCACTGGGTCGCGCGGATGGAGCCCTGGCGGGCGCGGCCGGTGCCCTTTTGCTTCCATGGCTTCCTGCCGCCGCCGGAGACTTCGCTGCGGCCCTTGGTGTCGTGGGTGCCCGTACGCCGGGCCGCCAGCTCGCGAACCACGGCCTGATGCACGAGCGGCACGCGCGCGGGCCCCGCGAACACCGAGGACAGCTCAAGTGTCGCCTGATCCTTGCCGCCGAGGACGGGGACGGTCGGCATCGTTACTTACCCTCTTTGGCCTTCTGTTGCTGAGCCTTGGTTTGCTTGACGCTCTTGCGCACGAGGACGAGGCCGCCCTTGGCGCCGGGAATCGCACCGCGGAGCAAGATCAGGTTCTGCTCCGGGATCACTCTGACGACCGGCAGGTTCAGCACGGTACGACGGTCACCGCCCATGCGCCCGGGGAGATGATGACCGGGCCAGACGCGCGAGGGATCGGACGAAGCGCCGATGGAGCCAGGCGCGCGATGGAACATCGATCCGTGGGTCGCGTCGCCGCCGGACCAGCCGTGTCGCTTGACGCCGCCCTGAAACCCCTTGCCCTTGGTTTCGCCGACCACATCCACGAACTCGCCGGGAGTGAATAGATCCACCGTCAACGTCTGTCCCACCTGATACGCCTGAACGTTCTCCGTCTTCTGCAGGCGAACCTCCCGCAGAACCTTCATCGGGGTCGCGATTCCGGCCTTCTTGTAGTGGCCGGCCATTGGCTTCGTCACGCGCCCCTTCTTCGGCTCGGGTTGAAACCCGATCTGCAACGCGTCGTAACCGTGCGTCGGCTGAGTGCGCACCCCGACAACCGTGCACGGGCCCGC
>JBKKCN010000208.1:0-3538 GCA_046712525.1 Candidatus Rokuibacteriota bacterium | reverse complement strand
CACGGTGATCGTGCCGCTGCTGGTCATCATGGACCGCAAGCCGGTGAAGTGGCTGCCGCCCCACCTCGCGCTGGACGAGCTGTGGCCGGTGCCGCGCGAGCGCGCGAGCCTGCGCTTCCCGCGCGTGCCGGAGCCGTTCTCCTGGCGCGGCCTCTTCTGGAAGAGCTTCTTCATCGCGGTCGACGACGGATTGAAGATCTGGGAGCGCTTCTCGCCCCGCCCTCTGCGCAAGCGCGCCATCGAGGCGGCGCGTCTGTGGCTGGAAGATCGCCTCGCGGTGCCGGGCGGGCTCGGCGGCATCTATCCCGCCATGGCCAATTCGATCCTCGCCATGCGCCTGCTCGGCCATGCGGACGACCATCCGCTCGTGCTCGGACAGATCAAGGAGATCGAGGCCCTCATGGTCGATGACGGCGAAGAGCTGCACTACCAGCCCTGCCCGTCGCCCGTGTGGGATACGTGCCTGGCCGCCAACGCGCTCATCGAGACCGACATGCCCGCCGATCATCCCGTGCTGCAGCAGGCGGCGGGCTGGATGCTGGACAGGCAGATCCTCGTCCCCGGCGACTGGCAGGTGAAGCGACCCCATGTGCAGCCGGGCGGCTGGGCCTTCCAGTACGGCAACGACTTCTATCCGGACCTGGACGACACCGCCGTCGTGCTCATGGCGCTGGAGAAGACGCAGGGGCTCGAGGCCGACCGCGTGCGACTGGCGAAGGAGCGCGGCCTCGGGTGGTTTCTCGGCATGCAAAATCAGGACGGAGGCTGGGCGTCGTTCGACGCCGACAACAACCGCCTGTACCTGAACAACATTCCGTTCGCCGATCACGGCGCGCTCCTGGATCCGTCCACGGAGGACCTCACGGGGCGCGGCCTCGAGCTGCTCGGCACCCTCGGCTACACGGTCGACTTCGAGCCCGCGCAACGGGCGCTGCACTTCATCCGCCGCACGCAGCGTCACGATGGCCCGTGGTACGGCCGGTGGGGCGCCAACTACATCTACGGCACGTGGTCAGTGCTGCGCGGCCTCGCTGCCATCGGCGTCGACCCGCGCCACGAGTACGTGCAGCGGGCCGTGCGGTGGCTGCAGAGGCGCCAGAACGCCGACGGCGGCTGGGGCGAGACGTGCGAGAGCTACACCAAGCCGGAGCTGGCGGGCGTGGGCGACTCCACGCCGAGCCATACCGCGTGGGCGCTGCTCGCGCTCTTCGCGGCCGGGTGCACGAGCGGCGCCACGGTGGAAGCGGGCATCGCCTACCTCTTCAAGACGCAGCGCGCCGACGGCGTCTGGGAGGATCCGCTCTGGAACGGCACCGGGTTTCCGCGCGTGTTCTATCTGAAGTACCACTACTACGCGAAGTACTTTCCTCTGTGGGCCCTGGGCGTGTATCGCCGCGCTCAGGCATGACGGGGCGCTCGCTCTCCCCCGCCCTCCGCCCGCTCGACGCCCTCGGTGGCTGGGGCGTGGAGGTCGTGGCGTCGCTGGGGCGCTTCGGCGCCTTCCTCGTGCAGGCGGTGGTCGTGATGGTCACGCCGCCCTTCAAGTTCTGGGCGTTCGTGAGCCGCATCAACTACATCGGGTACCGCTCCCTGCTCATCATCCTGCTCACGGGCGCCTTCACGGGCATGGTGCTCGGGCTGCAGATCTTCTTCACGCTCTCGCGCTTCGGCTCCGAGGCCTTTCTCGGTCCCGCGGTGGCGCTGTCGATCATCCGCGAGCTCGGCCCCGTGCTGGCCGCGCTCATGGTCACCGGCCGCGCGGGCTCCGCGCTCACGGCGGAGATCGGGATCATGCGCATCACGGAGCAGATCGACGCCCTCACGGTGATGGCGCTCAATCCGATGCGCTACCTCGTCGCTCCCTCCATCTTCGCGGGCATCCTCACCTTCCCGCTCATGACGGCGCTCTTCGACGTGGTGGGTATCTTCGGCGGCTACCTCGTAGGCGTGGAGCTGCTGGGGTTGTCACCGGGCACGTACTTCGGCGAGATGCAGTCGTTCGTCGACGTGGGCGACGTGATGCTCGGCTTCTGGAAGTCGCTCTCCTTCGGCATCATCGTGACCTGGGTGTGCACGTACAAGGGCTTTCACGCCGGTCACGGCGCGGAAGGAGTGGCGCGCGCCACCACGCAGGCGGTGGTGCTGTCCTCCGTGCTCATCCTCGTGTGGGACTACT
Organism: Candidatus Rokuibacteriota bacterium; assembly: GCA_046712525.1. Taxonomy (GTDB): domain Bacteria; phylum Methylomirabilota; class Methylomirabilia; order Rokubacteriales; family CSP1-6; genus JBBDXO01. The sequence continues at coordinate 1,362 of JBKKCN010000208.1, read as the reverse complement.
TCCTGGGCTCGGTGCTGCCGTGATCAAGGTGGAGGGGCTGACGAAGTCCTTTCGCGGCCAGCCGGTGCTTCGCGGCGTGGATCTCGAGGTGCCGACGGGATCCATCACCGTCATCATCGGCCGCTCCGGCGGCGGGAAATCCGTCTTCTTGAAGCACCTCGTCGGCCTCCTGCGCCCGGACAGCGGGCGCGTCCTCGTGGACGGGGCCGAGATCACCGCCTTGCACGGACGCGCCCTCGACGAGGTGCGCAACCGGTACGGCGTGGTCTTCCAGGGCAACGCGCTCTTCGACTCCCTCACCTGCGGAGACAACGTGGCCTTCCCGCTGCGTGAGAAGACCGGCCTGCCCCGCGCGGAGGTCGACAAGAAGGTGGAGGAGGCCCTCGCGCAGGTGGGGCTGGAGGGCGTGGCGCCGAAGTTCCCGGCGGAGGTGTCGGGCGGGATGCGCAAGCGCGTGGCCATCGCGCGCGCGCTGGTGACGGAGCCCCAGATCGTGTTCTTCGACGAGCCCACCACCGGCCTCGATCCCGTGCTCGTGAATACGATTCACCATCTCGTCCTCGACCTGCACCGGCGCTTTCGGTTCACGGCGGTGATGGTCAGTCACGAGATTCCGGAGATCTTCGACATCGCCGACCGGGTGGCGATGCTGCACGAGGGGCGCATCGTGGAGACGGGGCCGCCGGCACAGATCCAGGCTTCCGACAATCGCATCGTGCGACAGTTCATTCGGGGAGAGCCCGACCCCCAGTAGGGGCGAGGCAGGAGGGATATCGATGGACCGTTCGCGCGTCAACGTCACGGTGGGGATCTTCATGCTGCTGGGCGTCCTCGCCCTCGGCTACCTGTCCATCAAGCTGGGGCGAGTGTCGTTCCTCGGCGCCGGCGGTTACGTCGTCACCGTGGACTTTCCGTCCGTGGGCGGGCTGAAGTCCGGCTCCACGGTGGAGATCGCGGGGGTCGAGATCGGCCGCGTGGAATCGATCGGGCTCGCGGACTACCAGGCGCGCGTGGTGTTGCGGGTGGTGCCCGGCGTCAAGCTGCAGGAGGACTCCATTGCGTCCATCAAGACGAAGGGGCTCATCGGCGAGAAGTACGTCCGCATCAGCCCCGGTGGCTCCGAGAAGATCATCCCTCCCAATGGCAAGATCCGCGAGGTGGAGGCGCCGGTGGACTTCGAAGAGCTGCTGTCCAAGTACATCTTTGGGAAAATCTAGCTCGATGCGGCGACAGGCCTCCGTCATGATGTCGCTGCGCGCGGTGGCGCTGCTCGCCGCGCTTGCGCTGGTCATCCCCGTGGCCGCCCCCCCGGCCGCGGCGGCGGGGGCCCCCCCCCCCCGGGCCGCGCCCCACGGACCCCGG
>JBKKCN010000207.1:0-11084 GCA_046712525.1 Candidatus Rokuibacteriota bacterium | reverse complement strand
CTCAACATGGGATGCCCGGTGCACAAGATCGTGGCCAAGGGCCAGGGCTCGGCGCTCATGCGAGATCCCCTCTCTACCGCGCTCTTGCTGCGCGCGCTCCGCAAGGCCGTGCAGGGACCGCTCAGCGTGAAGATTCGCGGAGGATGGGACGATCGCAGCGTGAACGCGGTGGAGATCGCGCTCATGGCGGAAAGCGAGGGCGTGGGTTCCATCACCGTCCACCCGCGCACGCGCTCGCAGCAGTACAGCGGCCAGGCACCCTGGGACGTCATCGGCGGAGTCGTCAATGCGGTGAGGGTGCCGGTCACCGGCAACGGCGACGTGCGCAGCGTGCAGGACGCGCGCGCGATGCAGGCGGCCACCGGATGTGCGGCGGTGATGGTCGGCCGCGGCGCCCTCGGGCGGCCGTGGATCTTCCGCGGCGAGGAGGTGAGCCGGGACGAGCGCGCGCGCATCATCGCGCGGCACTGCGCGCTCATCGAAGAGCACCTGCCCGAGCGGCTGGCCCTCACCCAGCTCAAGAAGCACCTTTCGTGGTACGCCGAGGGCCGGCCCTTCGCCACGCGCATGCGTCCGGCGCTGTTCGCCGCCCCCTCGCCCGCGGCCGTCTACGATGTGTTCTGGAAGAGCTGGTGAGCCAGCGCTGGTTCGAGGACTTCAAGGTCGGCGATCGCTTCCAGAGCCCGTCCAAGACCCTCACCGACGCGCACTTCATGTTCTTCGCCGGCATGACGGGTGACGCCCACCCGCTGCACTACGACGACGAGTACGCGAAGAAGACGCGCTTCGGCCGCCGGCTCGCCCACGGTCTGCTGTTGACGTCGATGACGGCGGTGGGCGCCTCCTCGCTGGCGCCCATCATCGAGGAGTCGATCGTGGCCTTCGTCGAGCAGACGACACGGTTCAAGGGTCCCGCCTTCATCGGCGACACCATCAAGCCCGAGCACGAGATCGTCGCTCTCGAGCGCAAGCGGTCGGCCGGATTGCTCACGCTGCGCGTGGCGCTCACCAACCAGCGCGGCGAAACCATTCTCGAAGGTGAGCACCGCTACCTGATCGCCTACCGCCCGGCGTAGCCGGCCGCGCGGATTATTACGGGTCCCTGCACCCCGAAGCCAACCTCCGCTCAGTAGAGTGAAGAGCGAGCGCGGTCGTGTACAGGCCCGGCGGCGCCCCACTGTTTCCGCCCTTTCGGGTCGGTGTCCATTCGCCGAATGGGCCATCACGCGTCTCTCGCCCCTCCTCATCGAACCGGACGTGCGGTTTTCCCGCATCCGGCTCTCGGACGGGTGTCACACCCGAGCATGCACAGGTGACCCAAGATGAAGACGCCGGAGCCTGAGCACGCCAAGCTCCTCGAACACGATCGCTGCCGAAAAGCGCCTCGTCCCGCGCGTCGGGACCTTGTGTCGCCGCCGCAAGAAATGTCGCGCCCGGTCGTAGACGTAGTTATCGACCGCCCGATAGGCCGCGTACCGCGTGCCGTAGCCGAAGTAGGTCGCCCACCCGCGCAACAGACGGTTGAGCTCCCCCACGACCACCTCCCACGGCGCTTGGTTGCTCGGGCGGAGGATTCGCCGGATGCCTCCCTTGACCCGCTGGACCGCCTTCTTGGCGGGCGCGGCCCCAAGATACCAATGCCCATCCTTCCGGTACCGCATCGGCCCAAAGGTGTAGCCCAGAAAGTTGAACGACTCGCGCCGGCCATCACACACCCGGGTCTTCTGCTCGTTGAGCGTCAGCCCCATGGCGGCAAACCACCGACGACTCTGCGCGAGCACCTCCGCGGCCCCGTACCGACACAGGACCACGAAGTCGTCCGCGTAGTTGACGAGCCGTGCCCCATAGCGCCGGTCGAGCCCCCGAAGACGGAAGACTTTCAGATAGCGATTCATGTAGAGGTTCGCGAGCAGCGGCGAGATCACGCCGCCTTGCGGCGTGCCCCGCGTCGCCCGCTTGCCCCCGCTGTACCGCCACCCTCCACCCGCGGCCGGTTCCGCCACTGGCGCCTTGAGCCACCGTTTCAGCAGCCCCAGCAGCTTGCCATCGCTGATTCGGCGCGCCAGCGACTTCATCAACGCCGCGTGCGGGATCGTGTCGAAGTACTGCGACACGTCCGCGTCCACCACCTCCGTGTGCCCGGCACACAACGCCCGGTGCACCTCCTGAACCGCCTCCACCGCCGCGCGGCCCGGGCGATAGCCATAGGCCGTCGGGTCCATGTCCGCCTCAAAGATCGGTTGCAAGATCAGCATGGCCGCGGTCTGCACCACCCGGTCCCGAATCGTCGGAATCCCGAGCGGCCGCTCGCCGCCACCCGCCTTCGGAATCAGCACCCGCCGCACCGGTTGGGGGCGGTACCTCTCCGTTTGCAGCGCTTCCTGCACTGCGGCCAGCCATGGCTCCACCCCGGCTGCTTCGATGTCCTCGAACGTCACCCCGTCCACGCCGGGCGCCCCGCGGTGCTGCTTGCTGAGCGCATAGGCGTGGGCCACGATGTCGGCTCGATACACCTTGTCGTACAGCAGGTAGAAACGATAGGCTGGGTCCTGCTTGGCCTTGGTGTACAGCGCCTCTTGGAGTCGCCGGAGCTTCACTGGAGTTGCCAGGCTCACGCCAATCTCCCGCCCCTTGACTCGTCGAGTTGCACCCCGAACCAGGGCGCCTTCCCTCCCCGCCGGTTGTGTTGTCCGTCAGGTCCAAGCGGTACTATGCGCCCCTCCGACACCCCTCGGGGCCTTCGCCTCACAGCGAAGTCGAGACGCGCGACGCCTCGCCCCGAGGGGCTTCCCGTGTTGCGCCATGCTCTGTGTCGACGTGCCACGCCCACTACCCCGGTGAGCGATCGCGTGGTCATTGGTCGGTTGCTCTCACGCAATCCCTTGGCCTTCCCTGTTATTCAGGCAGGTCGGCGCTCACGACATCACTTTCGAGGCCTGCTCAGGCTTCACTCGCGTTGCGGCCCGTCGACTCGCAGACCCACCCATGGTGGGCCGATGTCCCGAGAGCTTCAGCAAGTCGGTCACCCTCCTTGCCGCCTCGGTAGCTACTGGGGTCTACCGACAATTCCCCAGGCGGGACTTGCACCCGCAAGATGCACGGCACCTTTCCACGGCGCACCGAATAATCCTCTCTACGTCTGGCCCGTCCACGTAGCGGGCGCGACTTCCTTCCAGCGCGAGCGAATGCGGGCGAACTGCGCTTGCGTCAGCGGCCCTGCCGCGAGGAGGGCGGCGTTCTGTTCCCAGCGATCGGGGTTGGTGGTGCCGACGATGGCGGTGTGGACGCCGGGGACGCTCAGCGTGAAGCGCAGCGCGGTGGCGATGGCGCCGCTGCGATCGGCGTTGATGAAGTCGTAGTCGAGCTTCTGCAGGCGCTCCCAGTAGGTGTGATGGTACGCGCTCGCGGGCTTGCGGTCGGTCTTCCCGGCGGCGTTGGCGAGAGGGCGCTTGGCGATGACGCCGAGGTTCCGCCTGCGCGCCAGCGGCAGCGTGAGGTCGAGAGCCTCCTGGTCGGCGATGCTGACGGAGGTCTGCAAGGTGTCGAAGCGGCCGCACTCGATGGCGTGGAGGGCCGCGGTGCCGTCGCCGCTGTAGCCGAGATAGCGCGTGTAGCCGCGCTCTCGCGCCTGTTCGAGCGCCACGATGACGTCGCCGCGGAGCAGCTCGGCTTCCGAGCAGCTGTGAAGCTGCACGAGATCGACGTAGTCCACGCGCAGCCGCTTCAGGCTGCGCTGGATGCTCGTGAGCAGCGAGGCGGGGCGCCAGTCGCCGGTGCCGAACCCTCCCGGGTGGCCGCACTTGGTGAAGAGAAAATAGTCCGCCCGCCGCGACGCCACCGCGCGGCCGATCAACGCCTCGCTGTCGACGTAACACTCGGCGGTGTCGATGACGTTGAGCCCGGCGTCGAGGGCAGCGTTCAGCAGCCGCGCCACCACGTCGGCCGACGCCTGCTCGTAGCCGATCTCGGAGCCGCCGAACCCGAGCACGCTCACGCGCATGTCGGTGCGTCCCAGTATCCGCCGCTCTACGGTCATCTCGCCCGACTGAGCTTGTGGGGCGTCCGCGCTAGTCTGAGCGACCGCGCGCGGCGATGTCCCAGACGGCCTCCACTTTGCGGCCGCGCATCGCGTACACGCGGTCGTACAGGTTGAACGTGGGGTCGCAGTGGGGCGGGAAGAACTCGATGCGCTCGCCCAGGCGCGGCGCGCGCGAAGGGTCGGTGATGATGAGGCGGCCGTGCTCGTCGCCCGCGAACTCGTAAGTGAGGCCGGGGCGCTCCACGGGCTCCGGGGGAAAGGGCTTGTCGGTGGAGAACGCCTTGAGGCCCGCGTCCGCCATCGCGCGCTCGGCGGTGGGCACACTCACGACGGTGGCGAGCACCGTGAGCGCCATCTCGAAGTCGGTGAGCGCCGCGCTGCTCTTGCCGCCGATGCGCCGATAGTCGAGATCCATCACGCAATACGACCCGCTCTGCAGCTCGGTGAGGCCTTCGAGCTCGCTGTCGATGTCGTAGGTGCCCGTGGACGCGCCCGCCACCACGTCCACGGGCAGCCCCGCCGCCTCGAAGCGCGCGCGCGTGTCCATGAGGGGCGCCATCGCCTCGTGCGACGCCGCCCGGCGCGCGGCCCATCCGATGACGTGCGCGCAGTGGCCGGCATATCCCTGCAGGCCGCGCAGGCGCAGCGAGCGCTCGCCGGCGACGGCGCGTCCGAGAGCCAGCGCGGCCTCGCCCGGTTGCGCCCCCGTGCGACGGCCGCCCACGTCGACGTCGACGAGCACCTCGATGATCACGCCGTCCTCGCGGGCGGCACGCGCAAGGTCGCGGACGTTGTCGAGGTGATCGACCACCACCAGCGTGTCGGGCGCCTCCGCCACCAGGCGCGTGAGACGGCGAACGGCGGCGGGGGCCACGATCTCGGTCGTGATGAGCAGGCCGCGCACGCCCGCGCGCGCCATCACCTCCGCCTCGCCCAGCTTGGCGCAGGCGACGCCGAGCGCGCCCGCCGCCACCTGGCGACGAGCGATGTCGGGGCAGCGGTGGGTCTTGGCGTGCGGGCGCAACCCCTTGCCCTCCGCGCGCGCGTGCGCCGCCATGCGCGCGAGATTGCGCTCGAAACGGTCGAGGTCCAGCAGGAGCGCCGGCGTCGCGATCTCGTCCTTGGTCATGGCCCTGAAACGTACCACAGCCGCCCCGCCCTCCACTCGACACGGGGCGTTATGATCGAGCCATCGGAGGTCCATAACGGATGGCTGCCGCCGCCCTCGGAGCCCTGCTCTTCATCGCGCTGTACGGGGCCGTCGCCGCCCAGCAGTTCACGCACTACGCGGCCCCGGCGGGGATGGATCTGACCATCGCCGGCATCGTCTCGCGCGAGGCGGTCGGCATGCTCGTGCATGCCCTGTGGCCCGTGCTGCTCACCGTCAACGCGATCCTCCTGGGGTTCCATGCGGCGGTGGGGGCACTCCTGGGCTTCGCCGCCGGCCGCTTCTGGCAGGCCGTGTACGGCTGGCGAGGGCGTCCGCTGTCAACCTTCCGGCACGCGGCGCTCGTGACGGCGTCGCTGTCGAGCGTCGCCCTCCTCGCCTTCTGCACGGTGGCGATCCGCTATCCGTTCCAGTTCGATCACCTGCTCAACGCGCGCGCCGGCCTGCTCCGTCGCGCGCACGGCCTGCTCACCGCCCACGTCGATCCGGCGCTCTGCGCCGCCTTGACGTGGATCGCCATCGCCGTCCTCGCCACGCCGCTCGTCGTGCGTACCGTGCGCCAGCGGCGGACGATGGCACCGCTGTGCGTGGTGATCGTCGGCATCGTGGGGTGGATGGGCACCGGCGCGCCGCCGGGCGCGAACGCGGGTCCCAACGTCGTGCTCATTCTGCTGGAGTCGGCGCGCGGCGACTTCCTGTCGGTGAACGGCCACCCCTGGAGGACGTCGCCACGCATCGACGAGCTCGTCGCCGCCCGGGGCGTGAGCTTCACCCGCGCGTGGGCGCACACCAACGGCACGGTGGAGTCAGTCGTCAGCGTGATGACCTCGACCTACCCGCACCAGCACGGCATGCGCAGCATGTTCCACAGCGAGGAGTTTGCGCGGCCGGCCTTGCCGGTCCTGCCCGCGCTGCTGCGCGAGCGGGGCTACGCCACCCGGGTCGTGACCGACTGGGATGGCGACGTGACGTACTTCACGGAGCGCGTGCTGCCGGGCTTCGACCGTTACGACGTCGCCGAGTTCGGCGTCGTGAATTACGTCAAGCAGGCCTACGCGCAGCATTTCCTCTTCTACGCGCTTACCGACAACGCTCTCGGCCACCGCCTCTTCCGTGTCTTCTACCAGGCGGGGGGCGGCTTCGCACCGGCGGGGAGCGACGAGTACTACCGCACGCGAATCGCGGCCCACCTCGCCGAGCTCGCCCACGCTCCGCGCTTTTTCCTGACGCTTCTGTTCTCGAACGCCCACATGAACTATCGGTGCCCCTACCCGTACTACGGGCACTTCGCCGACGCCGCCTACGAGGGTCCCAACAAGTACCAGGCGATCTCCAACCCCCAGCACGAGCAGCCGGAGGGCCTCGAGCGTGAAGCCCGGCAGATCAGGGCCCTCTATGCTGGCTGCATGCGCGCGCTCGACGACAATGTCGGCTTCGTGGTCGACACCCTCGCCGCCCTCGGCCTCGACGGCCGCACGATCGTCGTCATCACGGGTGACCATGGCGACCGCCTGCCCGATCACCGCAGCTTCAAGTACGGCCGCAGCGGCGCCTGGCTCGATCCCGGGGAGTTCCACGTGCCGCTCGTCATCGCCGGCCCCGGCATCCCGCCCGCCGCCCCGCGCACCATCGACGCCCATGCGCGGCACATCGACATCCTGCCCACCATTCTTCACCTCCTCCGGCTGCCGGCGCCGCCGGGCCTCGAGGGCGTGAGCCTGATGCCGCTCATCACCGGCGCCGCGCGCTCCCTCGACGCCGACGTCTTCGGGATGGGCGGCTTTCACTGGACACCGGTGCCGCCGCCCGCGCTCGGCTATCCGCCAATGACGGAGGTTGTCACACTGCGGCTGACGCCGGACGGCAGCCTGATCCCGCGCTACTTCCTGCGTCCGGAGTGCCTCGGCCGCATCGAGGAGGCGCGGCCGCGGTTCGTCCGCACCGCGCAATATCAGCTCAACTATCGGCCGCTGGTGACGGGCGCGAAGATCGAGCTCTACGACTGGACGGTGGACCCGGCAGGCGAGCACGACCTCGCCGCGGTGGCCCCGGAAATCGCGCGCCGGCTCACGTCACGTCTGTTCGCGTGGGCGCTCGAGGATCCCGAGCTGGTCGCGCGCAACGGCCGGCTGGAAGCCCGCGATCCCGCCGCCGCCACATGCGCGAGCAGGATGCGCTAGACTCGGAAACACCATGCCGGGCCGCCCCTTTCTGCAGATCCCCGGCCCCACCCTCGTGCCCGACCGCATCGTGCGCGCGATGGCGCAGCCGATCATCGATCATCGCGGGCCGAAGTTCTCCGCCCTCGTGCACGATTGTGTGGACGGCCTCAAGGAGGTCTTCCAGACCACGCGCGGCCACGTCGTCCTCTACCCGGGCTCGGGCACCGGCGCGTGGGAGGCAGCGGTGGTGAACACGCTGTCGCCCGGCGACCGTGTGCTCGCCTGTGTGAACGGTCATTTCGCGGCCGGCTTCGCGAAGACGGCCTCCGCCTACGGCATCGAGGTGGACCGCCTCGAGATCGAGTACGGCGCCGGCGTGTCGGCCACCGAGATCGCCGCGCGGCTGCGCGCGGACGGCGGCCACGAGATCCGCGCCGTCCTCGTCGTGCACAATGAGACCTCGACGGGCGTGACGTCCAACATCGCCGCCGTGCGCCGCGCGCTCGACGCCGCGCAGCATCCCGCGCTGCTCCTCGTCGACACCGTGTCCTCGCTGGCCTCCATCGATTTCCGGCTCGACGAGTGGGGCGTCGACGTCGCCCTCACCGGTCCCCAGAAGGGCCTCATGCTGCCGCCGGGCATGGCGATCCTGGGCATCAGCGAGCGCGCGGTGAGGGCCGGTGAGAAGGCGACGTGCCCACGATCCTTCTGGGACTGGCAGCCCATCCTCGAGCGCAACAAGCGCGGCGAGTATCCGTACACGCCGGCCACGATGCTGCTCTTCGGCCTGCGCGAGTCGATCGCCATGCTGCGCGAGGAGGGGCTCGACAATGTGTACGCCCGGCACGCGCGCCTGGCGGAGGCCTGCCGGCGGACCGTGCGCGCCCTCGGCCTCGACATCCTCTGCAAGAGCGCGGCGGAATATTCGAACACGCTCACGGCGGTCGTCATGCCGGCGGGCTTCGACTCCGACGACTTCATCCGGCACGCGAACACACGGCTGGACATGTCGCTCGGCATGGGACTGGGTACCGTCAAGGGCAAGGTCTTCCGCATCGGCCACCTCGGCAGCCTCAACGAGCTGGAGCTGCTGGGTGGCCTCGCCGGCGTCGAGATGATGCTGAAGGATTTCGGCGTCCCCGTTCGGCTGGGCGCCGGACTGGCCGCCGCCCAGGAGTACCTGCTGGGGTAGGCCCTACTACACGCTGACCTCGTTGCTCAGCTCGTTCGTGTCGTCCGGCCGCCGTCCGTAGTGCTGACGCAGCACGGCGCCCACGTCTCCCACTGCCATCAGCACCGCGTCGCGGGCGGCGCCCGTGCGCAAGCGCTCCAGCATGAGATCGCGGACGTGCTCCCAGTACTGCGCCCCCACTCTCGTGTGAATTCCCTCGTCGCCGACGATGGCGAGCTTATGATCCTCGACGGCGAGGTAGATCAGGACGCCATTGCGGTCCGCCGTGCGGTGCATGCCGAGGGCGGCGAACACTTCGCGCGCCCGGGCCATGGGGTCGGCGCCCGCGGGCACCCGCCGCTCCAGGTGCACGCGCAGCTCGGCAGACGTCGCCGCTTCCGCCACGCCCACCGCGCGCGCGATGGTATCGAGGTCGTCCGGCGAGAAGAGCGAGGCCGCCCACTTCGGATGTTTGGCCATCGCTTACCAGCTCCCGCTCGCGCCGCCGCCGCCGAAACTGCCGCCGCCGCCTGAGAATCCGCCGCCACCACCCCCGCCGAAGGACCCGCCGCCTCCCGAGCGACCGGAGCCGAACCAGGGGAACATCACGGCGGGCGCATACCAGCCGCGGCGGCCCGCCGTATAGGCGTTGCGCGACGCCCGGCGTCCCGGGCCGCGGAGTTCGTGCATGACGAGAAAGGCGATGACGGCGAAGACGAAGAGCATGCCGAACGACGGGGAGAAGCGCGACGGTTTGGCGCGTTGCTCGGGCCGGGCCTGCGGACTGCCGCGCGTGTCCACGCGCGCGAAGACGGCCTGCACCGCCTCCTCCAGCCCCTGTGCGTACCGCTGCTCACGGAAGCGCGGCCCCATGGTGTCGCGAATGATGCGGCCCGCGACGGCGTCGGGGATCGCCGGCTCGAGGCCGTAGCCGATCTCCATGCGCACTTTGCGGTCCTGCAGGAAGACGAGGAGGATGACGCCGTTGTCGAGGCTCTTCTGCCCGACGCGCCACTGCTGCGCGAGCCGGACCGAGTAGTCCTCGAGGCTCTCGCCCTCGAGCGATTTGAAGATCGCGATCACCATCTGGGCGCCCGTCGCCTGCTCGCGCTCCGTCAGCTGCGCCTCCAGACGTTGGCGCTCGGTGGGCGTGAGCACGCCCGCGTAGTCGTTCACCCGCGCCGTGGGCGCGGGCGGGATGACGAGGGCGAGCGCGAAAAAAAGGCCGGCGATCAGCACAGCCACCGCCTCGCCGCTAGAACTTAACCTTGGGCGGCGTGGCGGCGTCCGGGGCGGCTTCGAAGAACGCCTTGGGCTGGAAGCCGACGAGCCTGGCCACGATGCTGCCCGGGAACAGGCGCAGCCGGGTGTTGTACTCGCGCACGGTGTCGTTGAAGCGCCGCCGCTCCACGGCAATCCGGTTCTCGGTGCCGGCGAGCTCCGTCTGCAGCGCGAGGAAGTTTTGGTTGGACTTGAGCTCGGGATACTTCTCGACGGTGACGAGCAGGCGGCTGAGGGCGCCGGTGAGCTGGCTCTGGGCGGCCTGGAAGCGCTCCATCGCCTTCGGATCGTTCAGCGCCTCCGGCGTCAGCTGCACGCTGCTCGCGCTCGCCCGGGCGCGCGTCACGCTCTCGAGGACTTCCCGCTCCTGTGCGGCGAAGCCCTTGACCGTCTCCACCAGGTTGGGGATGAGGTCGGCGCGGCGCTGGTAGACGTTCTGCACCTGCGCCCACGAGGCATTGACGTTCTGCTCGAGGGGGACGAGCTGGTTGTTGACGCTGATGCCCCACGCGAAGAGACCGACGAGGACGACGGCGAGCGCGATGAGAACGACGAGCCCGGTTTTCATGCTCTGAATGATAGCAGACGCGCGTTTGACGCGATCCGCGGCCGCCGGGTAGACTCGCCGGCATGCCGACCACGCCCCTCGCCGAATACCGCGTCAAGGCCCGCAACACGTCCCTCCACGGCGAGAACGCCATTCACGACGACGCCGTCGCCCAGCAGTACGGCTTCCGCGGCGGCCTCGTGCCCGGCGTCACCGTGTACGGCTACATGACTCACCCGCTCGTCCGCGACTTCGGCACCGCCTGGCTGGAGCGCGGTACCGCCACCGTCCGCTTCCTCAAGCCCGTGCTCGACGGCGAAGAGATGATCACCACAGGCGCCGTCACCGCGCGCGACGCCAAGGGCGTGAGCCTGACGCTGACCGCCGTCACCGCCACCACCCCCGAGTGCGCCACCATGACGGCCACCGTGCCCGCGGGACGGCCCACGCCCGTGAACCTCAATCTCTACGGGCGGGCCCCCCTGCCCGATCCGCGACCCGTCGCCACGCGCGAGCATCTGGAATCGCTGTCCGTGCTCGGCACGCCGGTGACGGTCTACGACGAGGCGTGCGCCGCGGAATATCTGGCCGGCGTCAACGATCCGCTGCCGCTCTATCGCGGAGCCGACGGCTGGGTGCACCCAGGCTTCTATCTGAACCAGGCCAACCGCGCCATCGACCGCAACGTGAAGATGGGCCCGTGGATCCATGTCGGC
>JBKKCN010000206.1:0-3280 GCA_046712525.1 Candidatus Rokuibacteriota bacterium | reverse complement strand
CTCATGCGGATCTTCCAGGGCATCGGCGGCGGCCCCATCATTCCGATCTCGCAGGCGATCATGTGGGAGATCTTTCCCCTGCATCAGCGCGGGATGGCGATGGCGGTGTGGGGTGTGGGCATCATGATGGGTCCCATCCTCGGCCCCACCCTCGGCGGCTATATCGCGGACAACTGGTCGTGGCGCTGGATCTTCTATATCAACATCCCCATCGGGGTGGCGGGCTTCCTGATGGCGGGCGCCTTCCTCTTCGACCCCGCGCATCTCAAGAAGCCGGGGCGTATCGACGCCGCCGGGCTCGTGCTCATGGTGATCGGCTTCATCTGCCTGCAGCTCGTGCTCGACCGCGGCGAGCGCGAGGAATGGTTCGACTCCATGTGGGTGGTGACCTTGTTCATGATCGCCGTGTGCGCGCTCGCCGGCTTCGTGGTGCGCGAGCTCACCGCGCACGAGCCCATCCTCGACCTCTCCGTCTTCAACAACCGCAACTTCACCATCGGCAGCTCCATCATCGCCATGGTGAGCCTGGGATTCTTCTCCACCACGCTCCTCATCGCCCTCTACACGCAGAAGGTCCTCGGCTACGACGCGTGGACGTCGGGGATGGTGCTGGCGCCCGCCGGCGTCAGCAACATGCTGTCGCTGGTGGTGGCGGGACGGCTCGTCACCTTCGCCGACCAGCGCTGGTTGCTCGCCATCGGCTGCTTCGTCAACGCCTCCGCCCTCCTGTGGATGTCACAGATCACGCTCGGCGTGGACTACTGGGGACTGGTGTGGCCGCGGGTGCTGCAGGGGCTCGGCCTCGGCTTCATCTTCGTGCCGCTCACCACGCTCACGCTCGCCACCGTGCCCCGCGAGCGGCTCGGCAACGCCACCGCCGCCTACAACGTCGTGCGCAACGTGGGCGGCTCCATCGGCGTCGCGCTCGCCACCACCATGCTGTCGCGGCGCAGCCAGTATCACCAGTCCACGCTCGTCAGCCACGTCGACGTCTGGAGCGCCGCCACCACCGAGCGGCTGCGGCAGTGGACCGAGCACTTCATGAGTCTCGGCAACGATGCCTTCACGGCCAAGAGCCGCGCGACGGCGATGCTGTACCGCGATACGCAGACGCAGGCGCAGGTGCTCGCCTACGCCGACGAGTTCTGGCTCCTCTCCATGCTTTTCTTCTGCGTGCTCATCCTCGTGCCCTTCACGCGTCGCGTGCGCACCGAACCCGCCGCCGCCGGCCGCGACGCCGAGCGCATCGCGGTGGCGTCGGAATAGGAGGCGGTATGGACGAGGAGCCCGAGGTCGGTCGCGTCGCCGACATGGTCTCGTACCAGGACGGAACGGTCGTGAGCCGCATCCTCGTCAAGGGAAAGACGGGCAGCGTGACGCTGTTCGCCTTTGCCGCCGGGCAGGAGCTGAGCGAGCACACCACGCCCTACGACGCGCTCGTCCACATCGTCGATGGCGAAGCCGCCATCACGGTGGCGGGGCGGCCGTATCACGTCCGGGAAGGCGAGACCCTCCTCATGCCCGCCCACCAGCCGCACGCCCTGCGGGCGGTCGCGCGCTTCAAGATGCTGCTCACGATGATCCGCTCCTGACGGCGCTCTACTGAGGCTGCCCCTGCAGGGGACACCGCCGTCCGTGAAAGGCGGTGACTATGCGAGCGTGAGCAGGAGCACGGGCAGGGTGCGGCCCGCGCCCTCCGCGTACGGGTCGGATTCGATCCGGAGCGCCGTGACCCCCTCCGCGCGCAGGTGCTCCGTGACGTGGGCGAACAGCCGCCGCCCGATGCCGGTGCCGATGTGGGCGGGAGCCACCCAGAAATGCTCGAGGACGCGCGTGGCGCCCTCGCCAGGCGCGTGAGCGTGTCACCGTGCCCGGGAAGCGCGGGCTCGATGGCGATCTCTACAGCAGCTTCTCCATGATGACGGTGTCCACCCACTTACCGTCGAGCATGCCCTGTTCCTTGTACATGCCCACTGTACGGAAGCCCTGCTTCGTGTACAGCGCCATGCCGCCGCTGTTCGTGGGAAAGGCGGAGAGCACCAGCTTGTGGTAGCCGTGCTCGCGCGCGAGCTCGGTGAGGCGCGTGAGGACGGCGGTGCCGGCGCCCTTGCCGCGGTACGCGCGCTCGACGTACACGGAGAAGTCGGCCACGAACCGGTAGGCCTCGCGCGCGCTGTACGGATTGAGGCTGCCCCACGCCGCCACCTTGCCGTTGTCGTCGGCGACGACCACCGGATGGCGCGGCGCGCGCGACGTCAGCCATTGCGTGCGCTCTTCGGGCGTGCGCAGCTCGGTCTCCAGCGTGGCCACGCGGTCGGTGATGCCCTGGTTGTAGATCTCGCAGATGGCGGCGGCGTCCGCGGGCGTGGCCAGCCGCAGGGAGTACGACGTCATGTCAACTCCCGGGCATCGAGGCGGCCGTCCTTCTGCAGGCGCGCGAACTCGTCGAGGGTGCGGCGCACGCCGTCTTCGAGCGGCGTGGCGGACGCGGGGCCGAGGTCCTTCTGGAAGCGCGCGTCGTCGAGGGCGGCGGGGAAGGGGAGGGGCTGCTCCACGTGCGTGATGAGACCCGTCGCGGCCGGCCACGCGCGCTCGATGAGGCGGGCGACGTCGGCGATCTTGGCGGAGGCGCCGTGCAGGTTGTAGGCGCGCGCCCCCTCCAGGGTCGCGCCCGAGGCCTTCAGGAGCGCGCGCGCCACGTCTTCCGTGTAGATGAAGTCGGCGGCGCCGCCCCAGCGGATCTCGAAGCGGCGGCCGAGCACGGCCGCCTTCATGGCGAGGGTGGGATCCGCGGTGACGCCGAAGTCGCGCCCGGGCCCGTACACGGAGTGCGGGCGGAAGCCCGAGGACGGGATCTTGTGCTCCTCCCAGTAGATGCGCGCCGTCTCTTCGTTGGCGACCTTGTAGACGCCGTAATGCGTGGCGGGCACGCGTGCGGCGTCGTCCTTGATCGGCCCCGGCGGGTACGACGCGGGCGGGCCGAAGACGGCGGCCGAGGAGGCGTACACGACGCGCTTCACGCGACCGTCGCTGGCGCGCACCGCCTCGAAGACATTCGCGGTGCCCACCACGTTGATGAGCGCGCCTCGTGAGGGATCTTGCCGGCAGAGCGGTACCTGCCAGGCGGCAAGGTGAATCACGTGGTCGACCGTGTGCTCCTGCACGACGCGCGTGACCGCCTCGCGGTCCGCGATGTCGCCTTTCACGATGGTCACGCGCGCGGCCACGTCGGCGCCCGCGATCATCTGCAGGCGCCAGGGATCGTCGCCGAGGTCGAAGA
>JBKKCN010000205.1:0-4004 GCA_046712525.1 Candidatus Rokuibacteriota bacterium | reverse complement strand
CGGTTTCGACCGCTGCCAGAGCGGGTTCCATCATCCTCGGGTGCCTCGTTTCACCCACTCACTTCCACGAAGAGCCTAAATAACAAATGACCTCAGTGTAGGTTTTCCCGGACTCCTCGTTGAACGGATTACAGCGGCACGCCAATTGTCGTCTTGGAGCTGACTCCCTGATCGCCCGTCCCCATCGCAGCGTCCCGGCGGTGTGCTAGCATCGCGGGCGTCATGATTTCCGCACCACCGCGCCGCCCACGCTGACGCCGCCGCCAATGTCCAACGATCCCGCCTGGTTCACCGGGGAGGACAGCCCGCTACCCCTCGGGGCGCCCTTCCGCCCCGGCCTCGATCCGCTGCCCGCGCGCCAGCACGTGTGGGCGGTGCTCAAGGACCGGTGGGGCGCGCCCTTCCACGGCGATCCCGCGCAGGCGCTGCAGGCCGTGACCATGCCCGTGCCCACCGTCGGCCCCAACGAGGCGCTGGGCTACGTGCTGTATACGGGACTCACGTACAACACGATCTTCGCGGCGCGTGGCGTGCCCATCTCGGTTTTCGACCTGCACGACCGCGATCTGCACGTGCCCGGCAGCGGCGCGGTGGTGGTGGTGGCGGCGGTGGGGAGCGAGGTGGCGCGCGAAGGGCGTGTGAAGATCGGCGAGCTGCGCGTGCTGTACCCGGGGGTGTCGAATCTGCTTTCCCCGCGGGCGGGCGAGGATCCGATGCACGCCGATTTCAAGATCCACGGCTACGAGACGCCCGACGGCTCTTTCGCCCAGTTCATCCGCTGCCAGGCCCCGCAGCTTCTCGCGCACTCCGAACGCCTCACGCTCGCCGAAGGCTCGTCCTTCATGCTCGATCTCGAGACCGTGTACAAGGCGCTGTACGACGTGGCGCGCGTGCAGCAGGGCGAGCGCGTCTTCGTCGAGGGCGCCGCGGGCGGCACCGGCCTCTACGCGGTCGCGTGCGCCGCCCTTCGCGGGGCGCACGTGACGGGCCTCGTGTCAACGGACGACAAGGGCAAGCTTGTGATCGCGCGGGGCGGCGCCGCCTACTTGAATCGAAAGCACGAAGCCGTCGCGGAGGCGTTCACCCCGGTGCCGCTGGCCGCGGGCGCTCGTGCGGTGTGGGCAGACGCCGGCCGCCGCCTCGTCGACGCGGTACGCGAGAGGAACGCTGGCGCACTCATCGACGTGGTGGTGTCGTCGGTCGGCCGCGACCTCGTCGCCCGCATGATCGACCTTCTCGCCTCCGGCGGTCGCTTCGTCTTCTACGGCGCTACCAGCGGCTACACCATGACCTTCCTCGGCAAGGAGGGCGCCGCCGCCGCGGATGACATGTACCGCCGCGCCGACCTGCGACCCCAGGCGGCCGTCCTCGTCTACTACGGTGTCACCGGCGGGCTCGACGATGCGGTGGGCACCGAGGCCATCACCGCCGCCGTGCGCGCGGGCGCGCGCGTGGTGGCGGCCACGCGCGACGACGCCCAGGCCGCGCACGTGAAGGCGACTCTCCGCGTACATGGCGTGATCAGTGTGGAGACGCTGGCTCGCACCGCCGGCCTGCAATGGCCCGACGCCATGCCGGACTACGACACCGATCCCGATGGCTACCGGCACTATCAGGAGCGCACGCTCAAGCCGTTCGGTCAGGCGGTGGGCCGCGTGCTTGCCACGCCCGACAACCCACGCGGCAATCCCGACGTGGTGGTGGAGCGCGCCGGACAGGACACGCTCGGCGTGAGCACGTTCCTCGCGCGCCCCTTCACGGGCGTGATCCTCTACGTGGAGTCGACGGCGGAGCAACGGCTGTCGTTCTACGCCCCGAACGTGTGGATGCACAGCAAGCGCATCCTCTTTCCTTCGTTCTCCATTCTCGGCAGCCACCTGTCGAATGCCCATCAGGCGGAGCAGGTGGTGCGCCTCATCGACAGCGGCGCCCTCACGGTGCATTCGCCCGCCGTCCATCCGTGGGAAGAGCTGGCCGACGCTCACCAGGCAATACACGAGAACCGCCACGCGGGCACGCTCACCGTGCGCGTGGGCGCCACCGCCGCCCTGGACCGCGTGCGCACCGCGCGGTCGCTCTACGAGACGTGGGGCTCGCGCTTCATCGACGGCGCCACCGTGCGCGTGCGGCTCGACGCGGTGCGGCCCGGCGCTCCCGACCTCGTCGCGCTCGTCACCGTCGATTCGCCGCCCGCCAATGCCCTCGGCAGCGCCACCCTCGACGAGCTGGAGCGCGCCGTGGACGCGATCGAGGGCGACGGCCACGTGCGCGCCGCGGTGCTCACGGGGGCGGGATCGATGTTCGTGGCGGGCGCCGACATCCGCCAGCTCCGCGCCTTCACCCGGCCCGACGAGGTGGCCGCGCTGGCGGCGCGCGCGCAGCGCCTCTTCACGCGCATCGGCCGGCTGAAGGCGCCGATGATCTCCGCCGTGGACGGCTATGCGCTCGGCGGCGGCAACGAGCTGCAGATGGCGTGCGCATACCGGGTCGCGTCCGCGCGCGCCGAGCTCGGGCAGCCGGAGATCAACCTGCACGTGCTGCCCGGCTTCGGCGGCACCCAGATGCTGCCGCGCCTGGCCGCGCGCCGTGCGCTCGCGGGAGGCGGCGATATGTACACGCTCCTGGTGGCCGCGCTCGCCATGCTGCTCGACGGCCGCCGGCGCTCCGCCGCCTGCGCACACGCGATGGGCGTCGTGGACGCGGTGGCGCCCGCGGATGCGCTGTCGCACGCCCTCGGCATCGCGCGACGCGTCGCCACCGGCGAATTCCGCGGCACGCTCTGGTCGCCCCTCGCCGAGGGCGCCACCATGGCCTATCCGAATCTCGAGCGCGATCCCGAGATCGAGCGCCTGCTCGCGCATCACGAGCACATTCCCCGCGCCGCCCCCGCGCGCGCCATCTGCGAGGTCGTCCGCCTCGGGCTCACCCAGGGCCTCGCCGCGGGACTGGAGGAAGAAGCACGGTTGTTCGGCGTGCTGACCGCAAGCGAGGAAGGCCGAGCGGGCATCGACCGCTTTTTGGCCAAGCACTCGCTCGCGCTGCCGCGCGTGCGCGACTAGCATCCGTCCGCGCGATGCGGTGGCTTCTCGACGGCTACAACGTGATTCGGCGAGACCCGGAGATGAGGAGTCGCGAAGCGGAGCGGCTTGCGGATGGCCGCACCGCGCTGTTGCACCTGGTGGCGGCGGTGGCACGACGGTGCGGCGACGACTTCACCGTGGTCTTCGACGGCGCGCGCGCAGCGGGCGGTGAGGCGGCGGGCGGCCAGGTGCAGGTGATCTTCTCGCGGCCGCCGCAGAACGCCGACCAGGTCCTCATCCGGCTCGCCACCCAGTTCCGCGAGGCCAGCATCGTCGTGTCATCCGACCGCACGGTGCGCGATGCGTCGCGTCGCGCGGGCGCGGCCGTCGTGAGCGCGGATGAGTTTCTGGACGCCGCTAGCACCGGCGAGCCGGACGCGCAGCATGAAAAGGAAGACGAGGAGGACGACGACGACTCGCCCGCGGCCAAGCGCGGCAACCCGCACCGGCTCTCGCGCGAGGCGCGGGCGACTCGGCGGGCGCTGGGCCGGTTGCGTGCCCGTTGACGCCAAAGGGCGACATCGAGTACAAGGATGCCGATGACCGAGCACCTTTTCATCGTGACGCGCCACCGTCCCGATCTCTACGGCTACCTGTGTCGCGAGTTCTCCACCGAGGCGAACGTGCGAGTCATGGTGGACCGGCGCGCAGGGGAACGGCGTCTCCAGGGAGAGCGCCGGGCTGATTCGCGCGGTGACCGGCGGCAGACCGCTCGCCGCACGCCGTCGGAAGCTGCGGCGCAGATCTCCTCACTCGGCTACGCCTTCGTCCGTCTGCCGTAAATGGGGGGCCTCGACGGGCCCCCCAAGCCCCCCATTTGCGCTCGGCAGCGCCCCGGCGTAGCCGTGGCGCTCCTCGCACGGGCGGTCGTGCTAGCGGGATTTTCGACGGGGGACGACGGCGTCGAGGATGACGTCGGTGAAC
>JBKKCN010000204.1:0-12279 GCA_046712525.1 Candidatus Rokuibacteriota bacterium | reverse complement strand
GGGCGCAGCCTGGGTAAAATCGGGGGCAAAGTTTCGGGGCCCGTGGCCCCAGGGGAAACTGGGCCGGTGGCGCCGCGGCCGCGATGAGCGACAGCGTGAATCAGGCGGGCTGGTAGATGCGATCCTTTCTGCCGGCGAGCATCCAGGGCGTGGGACGCGCGCCGCCCGGCTCCATCCACCGGATGTAGTCCGCGATCGCGGCGGCGCGGAGGCGGCCCGGAACGCTGCACAGTCGCTCGAGCGGCTCGATGCCCATCTTGACGTAGCCGAGATGACTGGCGGGGTCGGCGTCCAGCACGGGATCCCGACGAACGTAGCCGAGCGCGCGGCGCACCCGTTCGATCCGCTGCGGCTTGTCAGCCGTCAGGAAGACCCACCCGTCGTTCTTCGTGAAGTGCGACCGGTACTTTTTCAGGGTTTCCGGGGTGTCGTGCTTGGAGTCGAGGGTGATCGAGTAGAAGAACACGTCGCGACCGACGCGCCCCTTCAGCTCCTTCTCCACCCTCGCGAGGTTCGCGACGGTCGGCACGCAGAAACCGTCCCGGCACTGCGTGTACATGAAGTGGAGCAGAAAGGTCTTGTCCTTCAGCAGATCGTCGTAGAAGTGGGCCTCCTTGCCGTCGTGGGTGAGGAGCGTGACGTTCGGAAACGCCTTGCGCCTGCGCTGCTCAGCGGTCAGCGAGCGCCCCTGGAACGCTCGCGCGCCCGGGAGATGCGGGATGAACGGCAGCGCCGCCACGGCGGCGCCGGCGGTGATGACGAACGCTCGTCGATTCATGAGTCCCTCCTCCGGGAAAGGAAGTCGGCTCGTCGCATGGCCCGCCGCACTAGGGGATGATCTCCCAGCGCAGCATCATGGCGTGGTCTTCGTGCACGGCGTTGTGGCAGTGCATCGGGTAGTGGCCGAGCCAGTCCCGGAACTGCATCTTGATCTGGGCCGACATGTGGAAGTTGCCGATGCTCACGACGTCTTTCCGGCCCCGTTCGTTCGCGGCCACGGCCGACGCGCTCCCGTCTCGCTGCATGACCCGGAACTCCTCGAAGTGGAGGTGGACGGGGTGGCTCCAGTCGCGGCTCTTGCCATCCAGGTTCCACGTCTCGGTCCTGTTCTGCCGGATCTGGATGCTGATGAGGTTGGGATCGAACAGCCGGTCGTTGATGACCCACAGGCCGTCGCGGCTCTTGTCGAACACGAAGGACCGCGTCTTCGACGAGGCGTTCAGAAAGACAGGGTTCGGGATCAACGCGGTGGGGACGAGGCTCAGATCCGGCTGGGGAGGAGGACCCTGGACCCTGAACTCGACGAGGTCGGTGGCGGCGCCGGCGGCGGTACCGTCGGGCCCCTCGCCCTTGGTCTGGACGAGGCGGTTCTGGAGGTAGATCCGGCTGCCCTGCGTCGCGTTCGTGAAATCGACGATCACGTCCACGCGCTCGCCCACGCCGACTTGGATGCCGTTGGTGGTCGCGATCGCGGAGGGCAGGAGGTTACCGTCGCTGGAGATCTGTCTCTGCAACTGGTTGTTGCTGAGGTGGAAGCGGTAGAAGCGCGAGGGGCCGCTGTTGAGCAGCCGGAAGCGGTACCGGCGTTTGTAGACGTTCAGGTACGGCTGGATCTTGCCGTTCACGGTGTACCGGTCGCCGAGGAGGCCGTTGAGGTTGAACCGGTCGAAGAAGAGCTGCCCGGTCGTAGGATCGAAGACCTTGTCGGCAAAGATCATCGGGATGTCGTAGGCACCGCTGGGCAGCCGGAAGCCTGTCGCCTCGTCACCGGTGTCCTGGTTCTGATCGGCGCTGAACAGCAGGTACATGCTGGCCAGGCCCTTGTAGACGTTCTGCGCCGTGAAGTCGAATCGGTGGTCGTGAAACCACAGGGAGCTCATCGTCTCCCGCAGGTCGCCGAGCGGGGCGTGCGTGCTCGCGAACCCGGCGCGGACGTTCGGGTAGTGGTAGTCCTTGAAGAAGCCCGCATCGTAGAAGTCCACGGGGCCGCCGTCGGACTCGGAGGCGGTGTGGCCGTTGTGCAGGTGGGTTGTCGTCTGGTTGATCCCGAAGCCGTCATTATCGACCGGCAGGCGGTTCCAGTTGCGGATGACGATGGGCACCCCGTAATCGGCCCGGACGATCGGGTTGAGGTTGCCATTCACCGTGTCCCGGAAGCGCCACGTCCGGCTGGTCGGAATGCCGTCGACGGCCGGGTAGAACTGCTCGTCGACCGCCACCTGCTCCATCTCATAGGTTCTCTGCGGGAGGAACTGTGACCATTTCTGATGGTTGGCCCTCGGCGCCTCCCCCGCTACTGGGCCCTCGGCCGGGGCGGGGGTCAGCGTCTTCTGCGACAGGGCCGGCGGGATCGGGAGCGGGTCCTGGAACGGCGTGTTGTCCGGGCTGACGGGCTGGCCCGAGAAACCCGTGAGGCCATCGCTATCGTGATTGGCGTGGGCCCAGTACGGCCGGAAGTTCCGCATGGCCTGCAGGGCGAGCAGGCCGGCACTCCCGCTCACGAGCCCTTCGCGCAGATACTGGCGCACGCTGAGCTTGGCCTTGTCAGCGTCGCGGATCTCCTTCATGTACTTCGCGGTGCGCTTTGCCAACTCTCTTCTGGATGGCATCGCCTCTCTCCTTTCGCGCGCCGCTCGGGGAGACGAGCGGATTCGAGCGTGCGCAGAACAAAGGCACGCGGCATGCCGGACTCGGGCGGGAGGAAAACCAAAGAAGACCGAGGTTCCGCTCGCGTGCGGGGCCTCGCGTCTCGTGGTGCGGCTCGCGACCGGGGCGAAACACGTCCGCCGCCAATTCACCTCGGAGCGCCGCCGCCAACTGTGGACTCTCGGACACACGTCGGCCCTCGAGCGCTGCGTCGTCCGACCAGAGCACCCGGCCCTCGCGGTCGTAGATGTTCAGTCGGACGATGTCGTTCTTGGAGGTCAGCCCCGCCACGGCCGGCGCGATCCGGTCGCCGTCTGCGCCGCCCCCACCCCCGAAGTACGAGACAGGCGGGATACGCGTGATCAGACCGCCGACGAGGTCGCCGGAGAAAGACGGCCCCGGTGAAGCTCGTCTGTACCACACGAAGACTCCTCGCCAAGCGTCTCGCCAGGGCGCGTCGCCCTGAATCACGCGTCAGAGCCCGAGGCTGATCGGGATGCGAGCATTGAGACCCTATCTCACGACCGATCATCATGCAACAATTTTAAACGCCCATCCAGCAGCGCGGGTTCCCCAGATTTCAGAATCCGGCCTGACGAGTCGAAAAGTTCCCCTACGATGGGCGCCAATCCACATCGCGAACGAAGCGTCGGCGGAGATGCGAGCGGTGACGGAAGTGCGGGCCGTGCCCGGCCGGGGCCTCGAGGGCGATCGGGATTTCCTCGGCACCGGGCTCTATTCGGCCTGACCGAGCCAAGGCGGCCGGGAGGTCAGGCTGATCGAGATGGAGAGCATCGAGGCACTCGGGCGAGGCGTGGTCAACGCGTCGGGCGAGCGGCTCGGGATCAAGCTCCCGGCCGCGGACAGCCGCCGCAACATCGCGACCTCGGCCGTGCCGCTCAACCACCTCGTCGATCGCGAGGTCCGGGTGGGGACGGTACGAATGCGCGGGGCACGGCTCTGCGAGCCGTGCCCATACCAGGAACGCCTCACTCACCTCGGCGTGATGGCCGGGCTCGTCCATCGCGGCGGGGTACGCGCCAGCATCCTGACCGAAGGCGTCATCCGCACCGGCGACATGGTGCAGCCGGCCTGATCCCGCTCGACAGCAACGAACCCTTCCGAGCCCGCCCGTCAGGAGAACGGATCTACCGGTGGGTGGGGTGGGTGCGCCGCCCACACGCGCGCACGGATCTCTCGCGCCATCGGGCCGGCCGTGTACGACGCGCGACGCCCCGGGCGCTTGAGCAGGAATCCGCGCTCGGCGAGCATCTGGAGATCGGCGCGGGCGCGCCGCTCATCGACGCGGGCCCATTGCCGGTAGGCCGCGGCAACGATGTGTCCGACGAACGCCGCATCGGCCAGCGCAGAGGTGACGCGGTCCGGTAACCGCTGACCCTGCACCGCTGCCGCCGCCTCCGCCCACGCCGCGCTCATGCGGCAAGCGTGCCCCATTGCGCGCTCCGCCTGCTCCAGGTGCACGGTCAGGCAGAAACGGAGGAACGGTCGGGCGTCTGCCGCGGGATTCCAGGCGGGGCCCAGTTCGTAGAGGCTCTCGCGGTACCGGTCGCGACCGCAGGCGACCGATTTCTCGATGCTCGAGAACTCGGGGTCGAGGATGCCGTCGCGCGCCATCACCAGCGTTTGCAACGCCCGTCCCATACGCCCGTTGCCGTCCGGAAAGGGATGGATCTGCACAAGGTTCAGGTGCGCCATGACCGCCCGGACGACGGTCGGCATCTCGTCCTTCGCGTTCAGGCTGGCCATGAGCTCGCGCATCAGCTCGGGCACGAGCTCGGCCGGTGGCGGGTCGTAGAGCACCTCGTTCGCCTTCCTACCGTCCACGGAGATCGTCCCGGTTCGCCACCGGCCCGGGCTCTTGTCCGGATCGTGGGACAGGGTCATGTAGTGCAGGCTCCGCAGGAGCGATTCGTGATAGACGAAGTGCGGGTCGTCGTGCAGGTAGAGGATGTACTGCAGGGCGTCCCGGTAGCCGGCGAACGCTCGATCGTCCGTGTCCGTCGCTCCGGGCGCGGCCCTGGGAGACGCCTCCGGGGCGGCGACCTCGGCGGCCGCGCCCTCGAAACCCTCGGCGCCGTTCGAATGCTCACCCGACAAGAAGAGCGGGACGAGCAGCTTCGCCCAGGCTTTCGGCTCGATGGAGACGAACCGCACCTGGGCGCGGATCTCGTCGATCCGGGCGACGACGTCCCGCTCGATGCGGTCGAGTGCCGGCGCGGCGTAGAGCGTCATCCGATCCTCAGCTGTGTCCTGCCACCCTCACGAAGCGGCGACCTATCCTGCGTCGACGCCGAGGATACCCGCGGCTGCTCGAACGTGCTGACGCCGGATGCCGCGTCACCGGCGGGGGCGAGCTCAGTCAACACCTGCTTAGAGTTCCGGCGTAGCGACGACGTCAGGCGCCGCCGGCCGCGGCCAGCATCAGCACTCCCACCACCACGCTCGAGACGCCGACCAGCGCCTGCACCGCGACCGTTGCCACGCGCGATCGGCCCCCCAGCAGTGTGAACGGAATCCCCATCAGCCCGCTCAGGACCAGCATGCCGGCCGTGGAGCCGGCGCCGAACACGAGGAGGTAGACGAAGGCGGCGGTCGGTGACGGCAGGGTGGTGAGCACCACGAGGACGAGGGTGCCGCCGCCGCCGAGCCCGTGCAGCAGTCCCAGCAGCAGCGGCTTGCGCGCGTCCGCGAGCGGATGACGGTGGTCGTGCGACGGCGTCGAGCCCACGTGGACGTGCACGTGACGGTGAAGCGAGCCACCGTGGGCGTGCTCGTGACGGTGAACGCTCAGCGCGCCCACCGCGCGCAGCAGCACGTGACCGCCGAGCAGGATGAGCACGAGCGCGATGCAGCTCTCGATGATCCGCTCCGCCTCCGGCGGCACCCGCAGCTTGAAGACGACCACGGCCACGCCGGCGGCCAGCAGCGCCGCGGTGTGGCCGATGCCCCAGAAGGTGCCACGCAGGCAGGAGCGCACGATGCTCCGCTCCTGGCTCACGAAGGTCGACATGGCGGCGACGTGGTCCGGCTCCATCGCGTGGCGCACGCCGAGGAGAAACCCCAGTCCGAGGGCGGCGATCAGCGAGGAATCCACGTCGTCACCGCTTGAAGTGCGATGCCAAGACCCAGGAGCGCCGTCACCGCGGACGACGTCAGCGGCAGCCAGCGCTGGATCCACGGTCCGTCCTCGCGGAAGCGCGTCATCAGGCGCCTGGCGTACACCATGAGGATTCCGATGGCCACGAGGACCGCGGCGAGCCCGACGCTGAAGGCGACGATGAGCACGAGGCCGAAGCCGACCTGGTGCATCGAGAGCGCGGTGAGGAGGACGACGAGCGCGGCCGGGCACGGAATGATCCCACCGCTCACCCCCAGCGCCACCAGCGCGCGAAGAGAGACGGGCTCGTGGTCCTGCGAGTGCGCGTGGTCGTGGTCGTGGTCATGCGCGCCCTCGTGCGAGTGATCGTGGGCATGGTGCGGATGCGCGTGCTCATGAGGGCCGTGGTGGTGGTGTCCGTGGTGACCGGCGCGGCCCGAGAAGCGGCGCACGAAGAGCGCGACGCCAAGGATCGCGATGGTGAGTCCCGATCCCAGGCTGAGCCATGGATAGAGCCGCTCGGGCACGATGTGCTGCGAGGCATAGAAGGTGACGCCGCCCAGCAGGTAGACCCCGGCGGTGTGGGACGCGGTGACGATGAGCCCCAGGAGGAGAGCATGCCAGGCCGTGCCGCGCGAGCCGACCAGGTAGGCCGCGATGACGGTCTTGCCGTGCCCGGGTTCGAGCGCGTGGAAGGCGCCGAGGATCACCGCCGTGAGCAGCGCGAGGACAGCCAGCCCCACGCCCGACTCGCGCCGGGCCACGAGGTCGGCGAAGGCGTTGGCCGATGAGGGTCGCACGCTGGGGCGCAGCTCGAAGAATGGCGCCGGTGCGGCCGGGGGCGGCGCGGCGGCGATCGAGGACGGGCTGCGCACGAAGGTCACCCGCGCCTCGACGTCCTGCGGCGGGCTGTTGAGCAGGTCGGTCGGATAATCCGCGAGCTCGCGACTGCGATCGGTCGCCGGCGCCGTGCTATGCACGAGGGTCACGCCGGGCCCAGCGCGCACGATGATCTCCTTCCAGCCGGCCCGGTCGGGAAAGTTCTCGTCCACGTACCGCAGCTCGACGGTCCCGGCCGCGTCGTCGGGAAGCGGCGCACGATAGACGACGCCGAGCTTGAGCGTGGGCAGGTCGCCCGCGCCGGGCGGGAAGATGACGTCGCTCGACACGACGGTCAGCGCGAGCCTGCGACCACCGACGTCCAGGCGCAGGCCGCGCGCGAGCGTCTCTCTCTTGCGGGCCGCCCACGGCGCCACGCTCGGATGCGCGACCTCGGCCACCAGCCCCGTGTCCTGGATTTCCTGGAAGGTCGGGATCTCGGCCATGTCGACGATGTACCGGACCTGGACATGGGCGGCGCCGATCTCGATGGCGGCGTAGTGGCTGATGCTGAAGTTCCCGAGCGGGTGAGCGGCGGCGGGAGTCCCCGCCAAACTCAGCGTGGCGGCGAGGACGAGGACGAGCGGCGCGCGGCGCCTCATGGCCGCGCCCCCAGCTCGGCCAGCGCGCGGACCGCGACGTCGGCGTGCAGCACGTGAAATTTGGGGTTCAGCGCCAGCGCGCGCGAGAGCGCCTCGCGAGCCTGCGCGGTCTCGCCGAGCGCACGATGGATCATCCCGGCATGGAAGAAGAGCCGCGCGTCCTGCGTGCCCAGGCGGAGCGCCTCCTTCATCGCCACCTGCGCCTCGGCGGCGCGCCCGTTCTTGTAGAGCGTCCAGGCGAGGACGTCGTAGGTGTAGAGGTCGCGCCGCACCGTCTGCTCTTTGCGGGCGAGGTCGAGCGCCTCCGGCAGCCGCCGGTCGTGATCGGCGTAGAACAGCGCCAGCTCGCGGTTGTAGACGACCTTGTTCAGCGCGCTGAGGCGGCCCGTGTACTCCACGAGCGCGTACTGCTTGCGCGCGTTTTCCGTACGGCCCATGCGTGTGTAGACGTCGCCGAGGGCGGCCGCGTACTCGGGGAGCGGGATCGCCTCCAGCGCCTTGCGATACAGCTCCGCGGCCTCGCCATACCGCCCGCGCGCGGCGTGCCCACGCGCCAGCCCGGCCACGGCGCGGTGATATCCCGGCTGCGCGGCCAGCGCCTCGCGGAACGCCGCGTCGGCGCCGTCCACATCGCCGCCTTGGAACAGCAGGTCGCCGAGCTGGGAGCGGGCCCACGCCACGGGTTCTCCGGTCGGGTTCGCAGCGGCGGCCACTGCCACCGCCTCGCGCATCCCGGCGATCGCCCCGCGCGAGTCTCCCTGCAGGAACTTGAGATAGGCGATGCGGCTGTCGGGACGCCGCGGTCCCTCGAGGGCCGTCAGCCGCGCATACGCCTGGGCGGCCTGGTCGTACTCGCCGAGCTCCAGCAGCGCGTCGCCGGCGATCGCGTGCGGAGCCGCATCCCCCGCGTTCAGATCGAGCGCCGCCCGCGCGCGGGTCAGGGTCTCCGCGAACTCGTGACGCGCGAGGTGCACGACGGCCAGAAGCGTGGTGGCGAAGGCGGCAGACGGTCCTCGCGCAAGCAGCTGGACGGAGCGTCCGGCCGCCTGCTCGGCGAGCCCGTAATACGTCAGGTCACCGCTCTCCCGCGCCTTTCGGATGTACGCAGCGGCGAGTCGATTGTGGGCCAGCGGATCGTCGGGATCCACAGCCACACGGGATTGCTCGAAGCGGAGGACCTGATCGGTCGCGCGGTCCTCGGCCCAAGCGGCGGTCGCGACCACCACGAGGGCGGCCACGGCGACGATGCGCGCCGGGCCGCCCGCGCGGAAGCTCTTCGTCATCCCCTACTCGTGCGTCACTGCTGCGGCGGGAACCCCACCGTGCCCGGTGCAGGGGTGGTCGTGCCCGGAAGTGGATGCGGCAGTCCGATGAACGGGAACGCGGTCCGGAACGGCCGGTCGTTTCCGCTGATGCGGAGGTTGAGGTCCTCGAGGACCGAGTCCGGCTTGATGAAGTCGGTGCCTTGCAGGACGGCGAGAACCCGCCGGTCGGGGCAGGCCGGGAGCACGCTGCAGTCCAGCGTCCGCCGGGTGCCGACCGGCCCGCTGCCGGGAAGCCCGGAGAGGGTCGGGAACTTCACGTCGGCGAGCTGGCGAGCGAGGAGCAGCAGGATATCGACGACGTCGTCGCCGAACCGGCGGCCGTTCTGCAGCCCGTTGGTGGCCACGCCGACGTCAGTGGCGGGGAGCGCGAAGTTGATCCGCAGGACGTCGGGGATGAGGACTTGGCGAAGGAGATCGCGGCGAGTGTTGCGGAAGGTCGGCGGCAGCAGCAGAGGGACGCCGCCGGGCAGCTCGGTGACTCCGATCGTGTCGAGCAGAGCGGCACGGCCGGAGATCGTGTTGCCGCTGCCGTCGTTGTCCGTCGTGGTCAGGGCGTCGGGGATGTACTGGCCGAAGCGGGCGGCGTCGTGCTCCGGGATACTGCGGTTGAAGCGGTCCTTCACGGACGTCGGCAGGAAGATGGTCTTGAAGAGCTGATGGCCCATGCGCTGGCCCTGGACGAAGCCGCCTGAGAATTCTCCCTCGTTGTTTATCGAGAGCCGGCGATTCGTCGGGCGGCCCGTCGTCCCCCACACCCCGACGGTCGTGTTGGTGCGCAAATAGGTGCTCGTGCGAACCGCCACGCCCTGGACCATCGCGATCGGGACCTCGACCACGAGGACCGAGGCGTTGAACCCGCCGAAGCTGTCGACGCCGCTGGTGCCGTTCCCGCGAACGGGCCGACCGCGCAGCGGCCCCAGCGCCGGGCTCGTCACCTGCCGGAACACGTCCTGGGCGCCCCCGAGGATCCGGTTGACCTGTCCGATGTCGACCACGAACGGATCATCGGCAAGCCCGGCCCACACCCGAACGCCGCCGGCGCTGAGCACCGTGTTCGTACAGCCCGTCACCTGCGTCCCCGCCGCCAGCAAGTTGTTGATGGCGCCGGTGCTGGCCGGCGCCGCCGGACCGACGACGGTGACGAACTGGCCACCGCCAGGAGCCGGACAGCGCGCATCGCGCAGCGACTCGTGGCCCTCGAACGTGGCCTGGATGACCAGGTCCTCCCGCGCGTCACCGGTGTTGTCGATCTTGAACTGGTAGAGGACGTCGTTGCCGAACGAGTAGCTCGAGCGAACCGCGGGCACCGCGAAGCCGTTGACGGTCATCGCGAAGATGACCTTGGTCGCATCGAGAGGGTTCTCGAAGACGAAGACGTCGTTGATGTCGGCGGTCGGGTCTTCGCTGCTCAGCGGCGAGTCCCGGTGATCGGCGCCATCCACGAACACCCCCCAGGGTACGGCCACCAGGACCGCGAGCAGAACCAGAAGGACACCGACGAGTCTTGCGGGACGGCCGAGGGTGACATGCCTCATGGGTACCTTCCGTGAGAGAGGAGCGGCATGAAAACCAGGCGCCGACCATAAACCGTTGCGACGCACCAAGTCAAGGGAAGCGCTACCGGACTTCCGGATTGCGCGGGAACTTCAGGAAGGGCAGCCGAAGGCCGAGCACGAAGACTCGATCGGCGCGGATGGCAAGGGGCGGAGCGAAGCCGGGCGTCGCGCCGGCGGCCGCCACGAGGTCGTCCTGCTCCACGCCGTCGCCGCTCACGCCGAGGCCACCGATGAGACGACCGTTCCGATAGAGCGGCATGCTGCCCGGGAAGAAGACGATGCCGCTCTGGTTGGGGTTTGGGGGCTCACTGCCCTGCGAGCAGGGGTTGGCGACGTCGTCGACGAAGAGGGGGAAGAACGGCCCGGGCTCGGTTTCGTCGATCCCGGGCGGATACAGGGGCTGAGCACCGAAGCCGATAGTCCGGTTGGTGACGGCGGTGCCGGGCGGCACTCCCGGGAGGTCGTCCGGATCACGGGTGGTGGAGCTGAAGTAGATCACGTTGCGCGCCTTGGCGACCGCGACGTCGATGCTGAACACGGTGGCGTCCGGCATCCGGAAGAGCCCGAGGATCTCGCCCGAGAGGTCCGTGACCGCGATGACCATGCGCGTGGCGCTGCCGAGCGGTAGCCGGATCGCCGCGCGCGTGCGGTTGGCCTGCGCCACGGCGTTGTTCACGATCGCTCTCACCTGCGCCGCCGAGAGGGTGGCGCTCGTGCGGGGACCGACGAGCCAGCCCTCCGGCACGCCCGCCGCTCCGCGCCGCGAGTTCCTGGGCTGAAGAACGAAGCGGCCCAGGTTCCCCAAGGGTTGCAGCGCGCGGGGAGGGTTCGCGACGACGAACGGCAAACGGATGCCATCGAGAAAGATGACCCCCGGGGACGCGGGCCGCGGGCCGAAGCGGTCGTTCGTCAGGCCAAACACGCTGCCGACGAGCGCCGCGGTCTCGGCGACGGCGGCCGGAACACCCGTGACGCCTATGCCTCCCACGACCTGCCCGTCCTTGAAGATGGGGACCCCGCCGCCGTTCACGGTCGGCACGGCATCGTCGAGGCTCGACTTGCCCGTCACGATCCCGGTGCCGCACCCGCGCTGGTCCGTAGAGTCGCAGGGCAGGCCGTTGAGCGACGTGGCGGGCCTGATGTCCTTGCCCGCGTTGAACGTCGTGCTGAGCGCGCACCCCCGGTTCGTGTTCTCGATCCCGTAGAGGGCCGCCGGCGGCCGGTTGCGCACGCCGGGCGGAAAGTGAATGCCGCTGATGAAGCGCACCGTGCGCGACGAAAGGGGCGCCTGGTCGTTGCTGAAGAACGCGGCCGTGCGGGCCAGCCCCACCGCAACGTCGTTGGCGTCCTCGAGGAGGCCGAAATTGCCGGGGACGACGATGGGCGCCCCCTGCTTGCGGAACACGGCGAGCGGAACACCCTCGCGATCGGTGACGGCGATCACCATGCTGTTCAGGCTGCTCGTGGCCGCCGCGATGATGGCGATGAACCTGACCTCGGTGTCCGTCAGGAACGGAGCCGCCTCCGCCCGCGCCGTCGCCAGCGCGAGCAGCGCCGTCGCCAGTGCGAGCGCGCGCAGGGTGCGGGCGCCGCCGGTGATCTCGATCATCGTGGTCCTCCAGTGTTGGTCGCCGCTCGTGGGGCAGGCGCTGGGCGGTGCGCCAGCTCCCGGATCGTGAAGGGACCGTTCATGTCCCGGTCCGCCGTCTTGTCGTGATACACGTGACACTCCACGCAGCCGCTGCGCGCTGTCGGCGACGACGCCCCCCGGTGACACTGCACGCACGTCTTGATCGACGGCAGCAGCACGTCCGCCGTCTCCGTACTTTCGGCAGCGCGGTGACATTCCGCGCACGCGAGCGGACGGTGGCTGCCGTGATCGAAGCGCGCGTGGGGCATCCACCGCGCCGGAATGGCGGTGGGCGCCACCGCGGGCACCGCGTCCGGTTGGGGCACGAGCGTATGACAGAACTCGCAGCGTTGCTTGAAGACGAGCGACTCCGCGTTGCGTACCTGCGTGACCGGCCAGCTCTCGGCCGAAGCCGGCGATGCCTCGGGGTCGGCACGGCGACCTGGTCGTCCGCGCGGCGCGTCGGCGGGCGCGTCCTCCGCGGGCGCCTCCTGGGCGGGCGCGCGCTGGGCGAGGCGTGCGC